>DAIOEN010000001.1:0-2686 GCA_036746235.1 Vulcanimicrobiota bacterium
TCCAGAATTTTCCGGCAGATTCTTACGCCAAGACCTGTCCCCATTTCTTCTTCTGTACCGGAAGTGGAATAAACCTTTCCGTCTCCGAGCAGTTCCATTATCTTAACCTCTGACATTCCTACACCTGTGTCTTTTATAGACAGCACAAATTTTCCTTCTTCTTCTTTTGCAGAGACCTGAATGGTTCCTCCTCTGGGAGTAAATTTAATAGAATTACTTATCAAATTTGTAATAACCTGGGAAATTTTATTTACATCGAAAGAAAGAAGAAAATTTTCCGGCACATTATTTATCAAAGATATATTTTTTCCATCTGCCGTAAACTTATGAAGTTTTATGATTTCATCTATTAATTCCTTGAGACGACATTCCTCAATATTCAAGGTAAACGTATCGGATTCCTGAAGGGCAAGTGTAAGAATATCTTTTACATATTGAAGCTGTTTTTGAGCCGCTTTGTTAATTATATCAATCAATTCCTTCTGAATATCATTCAGTGGATTGGAAAAATCTCTGTTCAGAAGTAAACCGGAACTGTTTAAAATACTTGTAAAAGGTGAAAGGAGATCATGAGAAACTATATGTAAAAAATCATTTTTTAATTTATTCAATCTCTTCAACTCATCTTCTCTGTGTTTTATTCTGAGAGCAGTTCTTACTCTTGCCTTAAGCTCTGTTTCAGAAACAGGTTTTTTAATATAATCTACTGCTCCGAGATCCAGTCCTTTTTCCACATCTTCATCCTGAATCTTGGCGGATACAAGGATTATGGGGATATCTCTGGTTTTATTATTATCTGAAAGTATTTTACAGACTTCGAGGCCGTCCATTAACGGCATCATTATATCGAGTAAAATAAGATCAGGCAGTTCTTCTCCGGCCATTTTAACGGCATCTTTACCGTTATCGGCTTTTATCAGTTCATATTTATCTTCAAGAATTAATTCCAGTAAAAATACATTTGCCGGTTCATCATCAACTATTAAAATCTTATCTTTACCATCCATTCATTTACCTCTCTCATTATTAAATTTATCATACTGATAATCCCCTGAAGCCGGCCGGGATTTTCGGGATTAAAAAATTTATATGAGAATGATGAAGTTTGCAACTTCACTGGATGCTAATTCTCATATCTAATTATGCCCGCTCCGGTCATGCCTGTTACCGGGAACAGGAATTAGACTAATCATCCTGGTAATCCCATAAATCCTGTAAATCCCGGTCAAATTTTAAAGTAAGGAATAATAAAAGAAAAAGTAGAACCCCTTCCCTGTTCACTTTCTACGTGTATATTGCCCTGTAGCAGTATGGCAAGTTTTTTACTGATTGTAAGCCCTCTTTTTATTCTCTTATAACCTGTTAACTGTCCATTATCGAAATCTCTAAAATCCTCACATATAAAGTCTAAATTTTCAGAAGATATACCTGTCCCTGTATCATGAACAGAAAAAACGACCATTTCATCCTTCATGGATATTTTCAGTTCAATCTCACCTGAAGAAGTAAATTTTACAGCATTTGCCAGAAAATTTACAAGTATTTGAATAATTTTTTTTCTGTCAGAAAAGATCGAAACAGGTAATCCCTTATCTCTTGTTATAATGAAACGTATATCATCTTTCTTAATATTTCTAATAAAACCTTCTATATCGGCAATCATATCTTCAAGAGAAAATATTTCCAGAATTAATTCTGTTTTCCCTGCCTCCAGTGTAGCCAGTTCAAGTATATGATCAATACAGGCAAGAAGTCTTGTTCCGCTTTCATTTATCATAGACAGACCTTTAATCTGTTTTTCATTTAAATTATCACCATGCCTGGTCATTAATATCTTAGAGATACCAAGGATAGAATTCATAGGTGTTCTGAGCTCATGAGATATACTCGACAGTACCTGGCTTTTAACACGATTTACAACTTCTGCCTGCTCTTTTGCCTGCCTTAATTCTTCCTCCATTTTTTTCCTTTCTGTAATATCTTCTTTAATAGCCAGGAAATGTGTTATATGACCACCGGCATCCCTGAGCGGCGAAATAGATGCAAATTCCCAGTAAAATTCTCCGTTTTTCTTTTTGTTATGAAACTCTCCTCTCCATTCACGTCCTTTCCTTATGGTTTCCCATAAAATCTTATAGACATCAGGAGAGGTTTCACCTGATTTTAATATATTCGAATTTTTTCCTTTCACTTCTTCCAGTGTATAACCTGTAATTTCAGTAAATTTCCTGTTTACATATTCAATATGGCCAGAAGTATCGGTAATAACAATAGAACTGGGACTCTGTTCCACTACAGATGACATGGCTTTTTCTTCAATAGAATTATCCAGTAAATACCGGCCTTCCACACGGGAAAGTGATTTAATGAGACTGCTTTTTATCTCAGGCATTTCTTTTTCCAGTTCTGAAAGGAGTTTTTTTATCATAAATCTTCTGGAATTATGACTGTCACAGCCGGGGCATTTGCAGAATATGACAGGGAATTCTTTTTTTACGGCATATTCGGCTGTATATTTTTCTTCTACATAAACGAGAGGCCTTATGACAATATTTCTTCCGTCATCAGAATATAATTTTGCCGGCATAGCTTTTATTTTTCCTATAAAAAACTGGTTAAGTAAAAGAGTTTCAATAAAATCATCCATATGATGTGCCAGAGCTATTTTATTACACTTAAACTTAAC
>DAIOEN010000001.1:2786-16765 GCA_036746235.1 Vulcanimicrobiota bacterium
CAATAAAATCATCCATATGATGTGCCAGAGCTATTTTATTACACTTAAACTTAACGGCCAGATCGTAAAGAATACCCCTTCTCAGACGGGAACAGAAAGAACAATAGCTGTTTCTCTTCATTTTCGCTTTTATAATATCCAGAATACAGGTTTTTTCTATATGATAATCATATCCCCTTTCCTTTAAAGCTTTTTCAAGTATATCAGCTCTATAATCTTCATACCCGGGATCTATATTGACTGCCATCAATTCATATTTAAAGGGTACCTTATGTTTCAGTATATCTAACAGATAAAGAAGAGACCAGCTATCTTTTCCTCCTGACAGGCCAACCATAATCCTGTCGCCATTTTCGATCAAATTAAATTTTTTATTTGCTTCTCCTATTTTATAAAGAATTTTTTTCTCAAGTTTATCCATAAATGAATTATATCATAATTTACACTTCCATGACGAGTATTATTTAGATAGTTGTATTTCACAACTCGCTATCCAATTTTACAGAAAAATTATTACAATTTTCTTTTAAAAATTATTCTATTTAATATTAAAATATGCTAAAATTATAAAATGAAAATTTTAACAGTGTTATAAATTTTGTGTAAAAATAATATTACACAGATTACTATGATACTTTTTAACTTACTTAACAGCCATAAGGGGGGTGTAATACCCGGATAAAATATACCAGTATAACGGGTATAATTATTTGAATTCTCCTAATAACACAATCGAACAAGAACAGAAAAATAATTTTCCTGAAGATAACAGTGAAAGCACTGTTATAGAAAAAAAAGCTCATATCCGCATAAGAGGTTCTATGAGAACCGATGTCGGGAAGGTACGTGATTTAAATCAGGATAGTATGCTTACAATGCAGCTTACTATGAATGAATGTTCCGAATTTATCCAACCCCGTTTATTTATAGTAGCAGATGGCATGGGGGGCATGTCTGACGGCGAAGTAGCAAGTTCTATGGCCATAAGATATGTGGCTGAAAAAGCTTCGGAAAGTCTTCTTGATAGATCATGCAATTTTCCTATTGATGCAAAAATTCTATCTGGAGCACTTGAATATGCCAATGAAAAAGTTTACAACTATGCCCATGAAGACCCTTCCAGGGAAGGTATGGGTTCAACAATAACAGCAGCTCTACTTATAGGGAACAGATTACTTGTTGGTCACGTGGGAGATACAAGGGCCTATATTATTAACACCGAAGAGATAAGGCAGATAACAGAAGACCATTCCCTTGTAACACGTCTGCTAAAAATGGGACAGCTTACACCGGAACAGGCACAGAATTACCCTCATAAAAACCTTATATACAGGAGCCTTGGCCCGAACCATCCTGTAGAAATTGCTACCTATGAAGAACTTCTTAAACCGGGGGATATTGTTTTAATATGCTGTGATGGACTGTGGGACTATTTTCCCAATGAAGAACTTCAGTCTATAGTAACATCATCAACTGATTTTGATAAAATTACAGCACAACTGGTAGAACTGGCAAATGAAAGAGGCGGGAAAGATAATATAACGGTAATTATCTTTCAGCTTGTATGTATTAATAAAGAGTGAAGAGTGAAGAGTGATATTACCTGTCACGCATCACGATTACAGGAACTGTAAAGAAATAATCTCCTCCAATTTTCAGGTGTCAGGTGTCGGGTGTCGGGTGTCGAGTTGGAATCTTTAAAACCCGACATTTGATTTATAAAAAAAACGGAAAATTTTAATTAAGCAAACAGTGAGTTGAAAGTAAACTCACTGTTTGTTATTATTTTCTGTAACTATTCTGAATAAATATTCAAAATTATCTTTTCCGGAGAGAAGAGCTTCTTTTTTTGCTTTATCACAGGAACAGAGTTCCTGCCAGTCAATGTCAGTTTTATCCATAAAAGCCATTTTGCCTCCTGCTGTTCTGCAGATGGCCCATCCTGCTGCAATATCCCATATATGGCCTCTCATTATAGCTCCTATAGCTGTATTTTTTGCTACATAGCACATATGGGCAGCTATACTACCCATAGATCTGGTTTTACCGGGAAATTTTCTCAGATCAAAAGCACGATGGGCATAGGAAGGAACGGCAAGAAAGGAATTTTGATCTATAACAGCATGAGAAATATTTAATTTCTGCTCCCCTGAATATGAATGTTCGCCATCGGAATAAAAAAGCTCATCAGTAACAGGCATATAAAATGCTCCGTAAAGAGGTATATAATTTACAAGAACTCCTAAGGAAATACCCCACACGGGAAGACCACCGGCAAAAGCTGCAGTTCCATCAACAGGATCAACAGCCCATATAACATGATCTGTTTTCGCAACAGCCTTATCTGACATTTCTTCACTTAAAATAATATGAGAAGGATATTTTTCAAGGATTTTATCTGTTATAAACTTATCCAGGAATAAATCCGCCTCTGTTACGGGAGTCCTGTCAGGTTTTTCACAGGGCTTTACCATGCCGAAATAAGTCAGGGCTATTTTGCCGGATTCTATGGTTAAATCTTTAAGGAAATTTATATCTATCATAATTATATCGTGATGCGTGATGCGTAATGCGTATTTTCATCGATACCGGGCGCCTACAGGAGTCACTGGTCACTGGTCACTGTACTAAATATACTCAAACAGTGTTTCTCTCTGTTCACCTTTATTTGGAACAGGAACAAATCCGTTTTTCTTTGCTATCTCAGAACCTTCATCACTGTATATAAAATCTATAAAATCTCTGAGAGGTTTTTTAGCATATTTACTTATATACATATAATAAGGGCGAAGAACAGGGTATTTGCCTGTCTGAGCATTTTCCACAGAAGGTGTAAGATATTCTCCGTCTTTTTCTTTTGCCACTGAAAGAGCTTTTGTACTCTTATCCTGGTAGTTCATGAAGAAATAGCCTATGGCATTTTTATTCTGTGCAATTTCTTTGACTATGTCTTCAGGTGTTTTAAGAACTTTGATGTTGGCAGGAAGTTTATTCATATCGACATTTTTACTTATATCTATAAACTTTTCAAGAAAATAATCATATTCTCCCACAGGAATATCTCTGTATAGAACCGCAATCTCAACGTCTTCTCCACCGACATCCTTCCAGTTTGTAATTTTACCTGAAAATATATCTTTAATCTGGTCCTTATCAAGTTTTTCAACTTTATTACCGGGATTTACAGCCACACAGTAAATATTAAAACCTACATAAAATTCCCCGACGTCAATATTCTTTTCCTTTGCTTTTAAAATCTCTTCAGTACTTATTTTTCTTGAAGATTCTGCAATATCCACCTTACCTTCAAGAAAATCTTCTATACCTTTTTTACTGCCTGTTGATAAAATTTCAATCTTCGTACCGGTATTTTTCTTCATATAAGCTTCTGCCCAGGCTTTACTGAGATCACTTATGCTTATAGAACCGCCTATGAGGATATCCCCATCGCCACCGCTACCTGTCTGACATCCGGAAAAAAGTAAAGATAAAATCAGTAATAATACATATAACATACGCATAGAAATAAATACCTCTTTCATAAATAAATTTTGTATAAAAACAATGTATAATTTACAGCGCAATCAGTCTATATATAGCCTTCCTGTCACTATAAACGTTTAAAATAAAATAGATTTATAAATATCACCTATTATAAAAAAATATACATTTTCTTACTCCTATAATTATCTCAAAAACAAATAGTTTGTCAAGCATATTAAAGGATTTACATAGAACTTTTTTATTTATGTGATTTGCAGTATATTTATGTGATTTATGGTATAATATAAAATGACTGAGTTTAATAACAACCGGGACAGGTAATCTATTCCGCCGTTACTTGTATAGTAAATTTATTAAAAGAGAGCAGGGAGGTTAAATTTATGAAAAAAAAAGTATCCCCACCTATATTATTTTTCTTTTTATTCGCGAGCTTATTATATTATTTCAGTATTAAAGATAGTAAAAAAATATGTTATGGCACACAATTAAAGGTACTTACTATAAACTCATTCAATCTTACCCCTGATATACCTGAAATAAATTATATAGGTTCGTCTTTTGCCGATATGACTATGACAAGACTATCACAGATAAAAAGTATAAACCTCATAGAAAGAGTACATCTGGAAAGAGCGAAAAAGAAACTCGGCATTAAACCCGGTGATTTAATTACAAAAGAACTGGCCGTCAAAATAGGAGATTTACTGGATGCAGATCTGGTAGTAATCGGAACAATACAGACACTTACGAAAGATAGTTTCAAAGTTGGTTCACAGATACTGGATCTCAGAAAGGAAGATAAAAAAGAAGAAATCTTTACAAGCGAGCCGGTAAATATTAAGGATGGAATAGAAGGTATAGAGAAGAGTGAAAACATAGAGTCCATAAACAGATTGCAGGGTGAAGTAGCACAGTTTATAACAAAATCCATACCGGTAACACTTACACAGGAACAGGTAACACAGGTAAATAAAGATTATACCAGATCAGGACCTGCCTATGTCTGTTACGCCAAAGGCAGGGAGCTTTATGTTAATTATACTGAAACAGATAACGATAAAGCCATAGAATTATTTAAGGAAGCCATAAATAAAGATCCCAATTATGCTCTTGCCTGTGCTGGACTGGCAGATGCTTATGCACAGAAAGGCGGTTATTACAATGCCTGTGACAGAGATTATATTGAAGAAGCTATTAAAATGGGAGAAAAATCCAGAGAACTGGATCCTGACCTTCCTGAAGCATATAAAGCTCTCGGTATTGCATACACATATAAAGGGAGGCCTGATATGAATGAAATCTTACTGAAGCAAGGCGAAGATAATCTAAAAAAAGCGCTAACATACAATGATCACTATCTAGAAGCACACCTGAATCTTGGAAAAATATATCTATGGCTGGGGAAAGAAAAATATTCCGATGCACAAGACAAATTCGAATTTGTTATAGAAAAAGATAAATTTAATCCAGTAAGTCACTACTATATGGGATATTTCTATGGTATATGTAAAAACTATGATGATGCTTTAAAAGAATACGAAACAGCAATTAAACTGGAAAAGGATTTAAATCACCGTGAAGGTAAAATATCTCTCGATTCTTATATAAACATAGCCTGTTGTTATATTGAAGATAATGAACTGGATAAAGCGAAAGAAGCATTAAAAGAAGCAGAAAAAATAAATCCTGATTATTCTTATTGCCACTATTCCAGAAGTTTACTTTATGCAAAGGAGGAGAAATATGAAGAAGCACTGGAAGAAATGAATATTTATCTTACTATGGATAAAAAAGCAATGAATGAGCCGATAAATAAAGAAAGAAAAGAACATATTGACGAATTTATGAAAAAAATTAAAGAAGAACTTGAAAATGAAAAAAAAGGAGAATAGATATGAAACTATCAAAGAATTTATTTATCAGATTGTTCTTTACCATAGTCCTGGGTACGTTCTTAATAATGGAATGTGCAGGATGTGGAGCTCTCGGGGCAATCATAAGTGCCATACTCAGTTCTGAAGGAGGCTTTGCCTGTATTCCTCTTCTTTCTGATGAAAAAATCTCATCATCTCAAACAGGTAATGCAGGTATGATAGTCATAAAAGACGATCCTTCAAAAATCACCTGGAAGGGGACTAAATATGCCCCTCTGAATGGTGTTAATATTCATCTGAACGGTACAGATAAAATAGCAGTAACAGATGAAAAAGGTTATTTTTTACTCAATGATATACCTGACGGAATGAGAAAACTTACAGCAGAAAAATCGGGCTATATATCAGTTGCACAGGAAGTTCCTATAGGTAAAGCGGAAGATGAAAACACCATACCGGATCAATTCTTTATCTCCCCTTCGAAAGATAACCAGCTCACTATTATCCAGAAGTCATCACATCAATTTTACAGCTACGGGAAAACAGGAGATACAGTTATAGAAACAGACGACGTTACCTGGAAAATATATTCATCGGGACAGGGAGAGGAAAATTTAATCGGCGTTATTGATAGCAATACAGGATTAATCTGGCATATTAGCAATAAAAATGAACACGGTGAGGATAAATATGTTACTATAGATCAAAAAAGCGGCTTACTGACTTCAATAACCAGTGAACTGCACAATGTAATACCTGAAGGAGCAAGGCCCGGTATTATCCTCAACGGCACCTATCCTCTTTTTGTAGAAATAGAGTCTTATATAAATAAAGCTCCGGAAAAAAAGGCTAACAGCCTCGTAGTTATAGTGCCTGAAAGCGGTTCTTTAGAAGGTACCGTATATTCCGATTACAAACCTGTGTCAGGTGTGAAGGTTGAAATAACAGGCACTTTCTATTTTACAGTAACAGATAGTGAGGGACATTATTTTTTGCCGGAAGTGCCGGCAGGTTCTATAACTGTTGTTGCTCAGTATCAGAGTCAGAGTGCTTCCAATATAACAAAAATAAATCCCGGTACCACAACAAAACAGGATCTTAATCTTACTGCTTCTCCCGGTTCGACATTTATATACCGCGAAACCATAGGAGAAAGCACTGTTTCTGGAAGTGATAACAATCATCTGAACAGACCGGAAGGACTCGCAATCGACAGTGCAGGTAATCTTTATGTATCAGATGCCTTTAATAACAGGATCCAGAAATTTGATATAAATAATAAATATATAGGTACTTTAAACAGTGCGGAAGGAGTAAGCATGTATAATCCGTCAGGACTTGCTGTAGATTCTCAGGATAATCTCTATGTATCAGATGGGCCTAACGACAGGATTATAGTATTTGATAAAAACGGGAATGTTATCCGTGTAGTAACAAGTAATAATGGCCAGCTTTTCAACGAACCCCTTGATGTGGCAGTAGATTCTTCAGGAAATATATTCATAAGTGACTATAGAAATTTCCGTATAAGTAAAATAGATTCTGGAAATAATCTTATACAGACAATAGGTTCATCCGATTCGAGTAATCCCGATTATTATTTCGGGCCATTAGCACCCGACGGTATGGCAATTGATAAAAACAATAATATATATGCCAGTGACAGTTATCAAAATCAAAGAATTCAAATATACGATTCTTCCGGCAAATATATAGCAACAATAGGTGAGATGGGGAAAATTGGCAGTGATGATTATCACTTTTACAGGCCTGGAGATATAGCTTTTGACAGTAATGAAAATATCTTTATAACAGATACCGGTAACCACAGGGTTCAGGTATATGACCATAATAGAAAACATATAGATACTGCAGGTATAACAGGTGTATACGGAAGTACAAACGATACATTTAATACTCCTATAGGTATAGCCGTAAATCCTGTTAACGGTAAAATCTATATTGCAGATACATTCAATCACAGGATTCAAATCTTTACAAGATAAGGAGAAAAGAGTAACCTGTGAAATATCACAGGTTACTCTTATTTTTTTATGAATAAAATCTTACTCTGTACATTTATCTTTGTTTTATCTGTTATTTCAATTTCCTCGAGTCAAAAACTTGAACTTGTAACACAGTCAGGCCATTCTGATACAGTATGGGCCTGTTCCTTCAGCCCTGACGGCAGGTTTCTGGCCAGTGGAAGTATTGACGGAACAATAAAATTATGGGATGTAAAAACCGGGAAAGAACTCAAAACCTTCTACGGAAATTCCGAAAGCATTCTGTCTCTCTCATTTAGCCCTGACGGTAATATTCTTGCAGGAGGAAGTTCCTACGGAGCAATAACATTATGGTCTGTCACAGACGGAACAGTAATCCGGGAAATAAAAAAACCGGATACAGTAGTAGAATGTCTTTCTTTTAGCTATGATGGTAAATTACTTGCTCTGGGAGGACATAAAAGGGGGGACATAAATATTTTAGATGTAGAAACCGGTAAAGAGGTTTTTACAATCACCGGTCATTCCAGAGCAGTATTATCATTAACATTTTTCCGGAAAGAAAAAAAACTGGCAAGTGCAGGCAAAGACGGAACAATAAGAGTATGGGACTTAAATAATAACGAAAAAGAAATAGCCCTTTTTAATAGTTCTGCATACTCAATTTCCATAAGTTCAGACGAAAAATATCTGGCGTGTGGAACGGAAGATAAAATGGTTGATATATGGGCTCTTTCTACAGGGCAGAAGATTTATTCACTTACAGGACATTCGGAACCGGTTCTATCTGTTTCTTTCTCCCGTGACGGAAAAATTCTGGCAAGTGCCGGCCAGGATAAAAAAATTATACTGTGGGATATTCTGAGGGGCAGGGAAATATTTAAAGTCGAAGCATTTCCTTACCCTGTTGAATCAGTATCATTCAGCCCTGACGGAATGACACTTGCAATTGCCTGTGACGATAACATGGTAAGACTACTGGATGTAAGTACAATAGACTCTATGGGAGATATAAGTTCGCAGATAAGACATCTAAAGGGGAAAGCCAATTACATATCATCGCTTACTTTCAGCCCTGACGGAAAAATACTTGCCTGTATCATAAAAAATTATATATTCAATCCTGACTATAACATATCAGGAAAATATAAATACGGGAAAGAAAAAAGCTCTATCACGTTATGGGACTTACAAACAGGAAAATCTCTTCCTGCCATTGAAAAAACAGATTTCACAGACCCTTACGAAAAAAACGAAGTGACAGATAAAGTAATATTCAGTCATAAGGGGGACATACTGGCAGGCTCAGGTTCCTCTTCTGTTAAACTCTGGGACATAAAAACAGGTAAATTGCTGAAAAAGATAGAAGATAAAGAACATTATATTACTTCTATTGCTTTTACCGGCGATGACAGTGCAATTGCCACAGCATGTGGAAATACGGTCAAGTTATACGATATTACCGGAAATAATATATTACTGATTGTAAAAGAGCTTCCCAATATTGTAACATCTTTATCACTCAGTAATAATATCCTTGCTGCAGGCATGATAAGGAACGAAATTTACAGTAAGAACAAAACAACAGTAAGTCTTCGAGATATAAAAACAGGAGAGGAAATACATAATATTGAAACAGGTGATAAAGAAAACTTAAATACCTTTCTCACATTCAGTCCCTCCGGCAATATACTGGCAACAGCCGGTGACGATATCGAAATAATATTATGGGAAGCAGACACATGGGAAAAAATCCTGCAGGTCGAGGGTTTACCGCCTGTTTCATTCAGTAGTGACGGAAAAATACTGGCCTATTCTACTGTAAATAATGGTATAAAATTACTGGATACAGCTACAGGAAAAGAAATTCTAACACTGAAGGGCCACTCGAAAAAAATTAATTCTATGTCCTTTTCACCGTCAGGGAAATTAATAGCGACTGCAGGAGACGATATGAAAATAAAGCTATGGGATACTATATCTGGCAAAGAATCAGGAACAATCATATCGACAGATGAGAATGACTGGGCTGTAATAAATGAAGACTGCAGATTTGACGCAACACTTAAGGGTATGAAATCAATACATTTTGTCACAAACAATATACCGGTAATGTTATTTCAATTGAAGGATTGTTATTACGAACCGGGACTACTTGCAAAGATAACCGGATTCAACAGTGAACCTTTCAGAGAAATAATTTCTCTGAAAGACCTCCACATTTTCCCTCAAATAAAAGCTGAACCTCCAGGGAAAGATAAAAAACTTACGGTAAAGCTCTTTGATCAGGGAGGAGGTATCGGTAAAGTTCAGATATATCTGAATAATAAAGAAATAGAAACCTGTGAAGGTAAAAATATAATAACTATTGATCTTTCACTCTTCCCATTTTTACAGGGAGAAAAAAATATTATTACCATAATAACATGGAACAGAGAAGGATATCTATCTAACGGAGGTATTGACATACTATGGCTTCCATAATCAGTGAGTATAATTAAAAGTATAATTAAAATATCGGATCTGGAGTCGGTTCAGGTGGTGCTGGTTTTTGCTCCGGCTCAGTATTTAGACCATTATAAGCCGGTATATAACTGCTGTTGTTATCATGTAATTTATTATCTGCTTCAATTTTATCTTTAATTTTCTTTATATCTTTCAGGCACTTATCTTTCTGTTCACATAATTTTGCTTCGTTCACACCAAGCCTCTCAAATTTCGCACATACATCTTCTGCCTTCCGTACATCTTTATTCACAATAAAAGCTCCTGCTTTCTTCAAATAACATGAAGCAAGACATTTTTTTACTGTTATATTGTTTTTATCAAGGTTATATGCCTTCTCATATGTGGCAAGTGCTGTGTCAATAGATTTACTTTCTGATTTTTGTCCTTCTTTTATATAACATTCCACAAGCATTTTTTTTAAATCTTCCCTGCTCTTATCCTTATAAAACAATTCCTTCAGCAACTTTTCAGCTTCAGAATAGTTTTCCATTTTCATATAGCATCTGGCAAGGCCTTCTTTATTCTGAATTTTCTTAAAAATTTCTACTGCTTTTACAGGATCATTGTTAAGATATATATTTCCGAGTTCTCTATATTTTTTTTCAGCTTCTTCATTCTCACCAAGTTCTTCATAACACCTGGCAATTTTAACAATAATATCTATATCATCAGGCTTTTTATTCAGGACATTTTTAAAACATAGAGCAGAAGAAGTATAATCCTCTAAATCATAAAAAACGTCACCCCACGTACGATAATCTTCTAATGTTACTTCTCCCAGTTTAATGACTTCTTTCAGTTCTTCCCCGGCCTTCTCTTTTTCATTCTTATCAAGATAGGCCTGTAAAAGTAAAATATGGCATTCTTTATTATCTGGCGTTAAACTCAATGCTTTATTACATAGCTCTATAACCCTGTCTGTGTCACTCCGATTTACCTTTGCCAGTTCAATAAGTCTTTCAGGATTATTAAAATAAAACTTCCATAAAGCAAGAATTCCTGATGCTACTAAAATAACAGATAAAAGAGCAAAGACAATCTTTTTCTTAGCCCCTGTAATGGATTGAGCCGGTGGAATAGCAGTAACCAGAGAAGATATAACAGGAGGACTATTGGTCTGAATCTTAACTTCATATTTTCCTATATCTTCCTCTATCTCTCCGTCATATATATCTCCTTCCTTTTCTGTAACTTCTTTTAACTTAACAGTTTCTTTATTTTTTTTTATTATCTTATTTTCTTCATATTTTTCAATAATTTTTTTCATTTCTTTTGCACTTCTATATCTATCTTTCGGTGCCATAGAAAGAGCTTTCATAACTATATCTTCCAGTTCTTCAGATATATCGGGGTTGAATTCTTTCAGTGATTTAAAAGAAAAAGGCACTACAGGCATTTCACCTGACAGCAAACAGTGCATAGTAGCACCAAGAGAATAAATATCAGATTCCGGAGCAGGTTTACCGTAAAAGAGTTCTTCCGCTGCAAAAACAGGAGTCCCGATAGACGTTTTAGTTGTCTGGCTGTCAGGCAAAACTCTTCTTGCTATGCCGAAATCTATAAGCATAACTTTTTCGTTGCCATTTTTTATCATTATATTTGCAGGTTTTAAATCTCTGTAAACTACTGGAGGAGAAAGGGAATGTAGATAATCAAGGGCATCAAGTATCTGTTTTGACCATTCAAGAACCTTATCTTCAGGCACTCCTATCGGGAAATATCCCTGAATAACTGTTTCAAGATCTTTACCGTCAATATAATCCATGACAAGATAATAACGGCCCCGTTCTATAAAATAATCCTTTACAATAGGCAAATGGGGATGCCTAAGGTCATGAAGTATTTCCGCCTCTTTTCTGAAAGCTTTTACCATGTACTGCTGGTCTGTGGGATTTGTTGATTGAGTAAGCATTTCCTTCACAGCACATGGCTTATCGGGAAACCGCCTGTCTATTGCTTCATAGACAGAACCCATACCGCCTGATTTTATCTTTCTTTTTATTTCATATCGTCCGTCAAGTATTGTTCCTTTACCCAGAGAACCACTTTCTGTAACAGAAACTATCTTACCACCGCATTTCTGGCAGAATCTTGCATCTTCTCTGTTCTGGTAGCCACATTTAACACAGAAAATCATGAACTTTCTCCATTTTTATAATCGTGATGAGTGATGCGTAATGCGTGATGCGTAACGCGTGACGGGTAATACGGGACTGTTATCATGTAAGCTCAAAATCTCTGCATCCAGTCGCTGATTACGACTCACTTCTCACTTCCCACGATCTACTTTAACATATTTTCCACCAGAAGGAAATATTTTTTTTTTATTGAAATTTTAATTATGAAAACATTCAGATTATTTATAATTATAATAATATTTTTATTTTTTTTCCAGTGTTTTTCACTGAAAGGGCAGCAATATTCGAAAGAAGCGGAAAAACTTGTAGATAAAGCCGTAGAACTTATAAAAGAAAAAAATTATACAGAAGCTATGAAAATCCTTGATAAAGCTAAAAGTAAAGATAAAAACTGCTGGCCTGTTTATTTCTATACCGGCATTATCTATCATTTTAATGCCGATTACACTAAAGCTATAACAAATTATAAAATATTTATTAAAAACGCCGGAAGTCATCAAAAACTTGGAACGGCCTTTTATAATTTAGGAGATTGTTATTACAACACAGGTAAAAAAAAGGAAGCAATAGTGTTTGTAGAGAAAGCAAGGTCTTTCTTTTATAATAATAACGACAGAGATTATTATATAAGAAGTCTGAAAAAACTTGTAGATATTACTTCAGGAAGTGAAAATAAAAAATATAAAGAAGAATTATCTCATCCTCTTCCCGCTGTTACTCCTACAGCTACAAAAACTGCTACTCCGGCAATGACTCCTACAAAAATTCCATTTACACCCACACCGACAATGACTTCCACCCCTGTAGAACATATGGCCATAATAAAAGAAGGAGAATTCTATATGGGTGCGTCCGATAAAGATGTAGATAGTATGCCGGAAGAAAAACCATTACATAAAGTATATCTCAATTCTTATAAGATAGATATATGTGAAGTTACAAACAGTCAATATTGCAGGTTCTTAAATGAAAAAATGGCTGAAACAGATAACAGTGAATACAAATGGATTGACCTGACCAATGAATATTGCAGGATAACCAGGTCAGAAGATAAATACACTGTTAAGCCGGGAGGTTATGAAAACCATCCGGTATGCTGTGTTTCCTGGTACGGTGCAGTAGCTTACGGGAAATGGTGTTATAAGAGATTGCCTTCAGAAGCGGAATGGGAACGGGCGGCTAAAGGGAAAACAAACAGGATATATACCTGGGGTGACATATGGGATCCCTTCAAATGTGCAAACGATACAGGCGGTAAAGGAACTATTATGCCGGTCGGTTCTTTCCCTGAAGGATCTTCAGAGGATAAGATAATGGATATGGCAGGTAATCTATATGAATGGTGCAGTGACTGGTGTATTCCTGAATACTATTCCATGAGCCCTTACAAAAATCCTGGCGGCCCTGCTGACGGAATTTACAAAACTGTCAGAGGAGGAAGCTGGAATAAAAGTAAAAATTCTTATTTTCGAACGACACACCGCTATAGTTCTTTACCCGTAACAACATCACCTTATGTAGGGTTCAGACTCGTGAAAGATGTACGGCAGTAAGGTAAAAGTGAAAAGTAAGTCTTAAAAAGTAGAAATATGTAATAAAGGTTTCCCTCGCCGCATAACGCGTTACGTGTCACGTGAGAATATTTGATGAATCCTGTCATAAAAAAAATATAATCTATCTTGATTTTATCATGTAATTGCCCTATACTGATGTAAATTTAAAATAGAAAAGAGGTAGAAATTTTGAAAAGAACTTTAATTTTTTCAGTCCTTATCTTCTTACTTATAGCCATATTTGCAGGCTGTAATAAAGAAAGTACATCTACATCCACACCACAACCGGTAACTCCGTCAGAGACGGCTGTAACTGCAACACCTGCCGAAACTTCGGAGAAAACACCTGCCGAAACTTCGGAGAAAACACCTGCCGAAACTTCGGAGAAAACACCT
>DAIOEN010000001.1:16865-86312 GCA_036746235.1 Vulcanimicrobiota bacterium
GCCGAAACTTCGGAGAAAAACGAAACGACAGAGATCAGAGTTCGTCATATACTGGTAAAAACAGAAAAAGAAGCTGATGACATCATTGCAAAATTAAAAAAAGATGGTAAAAAAGCTGATTTCGCAGCTATAGCTATGGAAAAATCCCTGTGTCCTTCCAAAGAGAAAGGCGGAGATTTAGGAGTTTTCGGCAAAGGAGCAATGGTACCGGAATTCGAAAAAGCTGCATTCAATCTTAAAACAGGTGAAACAGGAAAAGTAAAAACCCAGTTCGGCTGGCATGTTATAGAAAGGACGGAATTACATATGGGAGAAATAAAAGCAAGTCATATACTCGTTAAAACAAAAGAAGAAGCTGAAAAGATCATTAAAGAACTGAAAGGCGGCGGAGATTTTGCAAAAATTGCAAAAGAAAAATCCGAATGTCCTTCCAAACAAAATGGTGGAGATCTCGGTTATTTCGGTAAAGGCATGATGGTGCCGGAATTTGAGAAAGCAGCTTTTGCTCTTAAAGTAGGAGAAATAAGTAAAGCCATACAGACACAGTTCGGATGGCATGTTATAAAGAGAACCGAATAATGCGTAATGGGTTATGCGGTTAACAGATTTTTAACATTTTACCCTTTACTGTAATGAAATACTGTGTTAAAATTATTATATAATAATCTGAATAATGTGAGAGGAGATACAATAATGGAAATTTCCAGAACAAATATACATACTACTTCTGCAGGTGGTAACATAACAGCAAAAAAATCGTCTGATACGGAGCCTAAAGATAGAGTAGATTTGCTCAATGAACAGGTATTAAAAGGAACTTTATCTGAAGATATTGCAGCCAGAATAAAAGAACTCAGAAGTCAGGTTCAGGAAGAAAAAGCTTTCGGGAAACCGACATGTTATGCACCGATGAGTGAAAAAGGTCTTCCAAAACCGACATGTTATGCTCCGGCAAAATTACCAAAACCGACATGTTATGCTCCTATGAGTGAAAAGGTTCTTCCAAAACCAACCTGTTACGCTCCTATGGCTTGATATTTACAAAATCAGAAAAAAGATAGAATAGAATACTCTATTCTATCTTTTTTTATGGAAAGAAGGATATAAAATGGAAGATTATTCCAATATGAGTTATATACTGGAATTTACAGAAGTATGTAATAACAGATGCAGTCACTGTTATAATATATGGAAAATGGACGGATATAAAAGAAAAGGGAAAGAACTTACCACGGAAGAATGGAAAGAGGTTATAAAAAAACTTAAAAAAGAAACTGATTGTAAAAGTGTTGCCATAACCGGAGGAGAGCCGACTCTAAGAGCCGATTTTTTAGAAATACTTCAATTTATTGATAGTATTGGTATCATATCGATTTTAATCACAAACGGAACCAGATTAAACAGGGATTTTATAAGAGATTGCGTGGACAGAGGCGTAAGACTCTTCGAGTTACCTCTTCTCGGACCAACAAGGGAAATACACAATGAAATATCCGGGAATGACTGCTGGGATAATGTAATAGAATCAGTTGTTGAAATAAAAAGCATGAATGCCAGAAGTATTATGGTATTTGTTGCTACAAATAAAAATATTCCTTATTTTGAAGAAACCATGAAACTTGCCATAGCACTCGATACGGGTGGCATGATGCTTAACCGTTTTAATCCGGGAGGGGAAGGTATAAAGCATATGGATGAGTTAATCCCTTCAGCAGAAGATTTTGAACAAATCCTGGAGATTGCGAACAGACTTTCCTTTGAATACAGATATCCTGTAAGCTGTTCCGTTCCAATTCATCCATGTATAATAAACATGTCGAAATATCCCAACCTGGGTACAGGGTTCTGTGCGGCAGGAACAGACAGAGCCTATTATACAATAAGCCCTCAGGGCATGATGAGACCCTGCAATCATTCACCTACAATACTTGGAAATTTCCTTACAGAGAAATTTGCCGATATGATACATAACCCTGTCATGAAGGAATTTGCCTCCGCCATTCCACCTATATGCGAACCATGTCCTATGGCTAAAGAATGTCAGGGAGGATGCAAAGCAACGGCAGAAGTCTGCTATGGTTCAACAAGAGAAATGGATCCTTTTCTCAAAAAAAATCTCCACCGTCATCCTCTTTACAGAGGGACAGGAGAAATGCAACAGGAACCGGTTCATGAAGATGAAGGAGATTATTCGGGGGAATTTAGTTATAGTGAAAAGTGAAAAAACAGGCCATTACTCACTTTTCACTACTCACCCAAAAAGGAGATATTATGGAAGAAATGACGAATCCCTATTATAAACTGCATTATATAATAGAACTTACAGAAGCATGTAATAACAGCTGTCATTACTGTTACAATGTATGGAAACTGGAAGGTCACAAAAAAGAAAAAAGAAAAGAACTTTCTATGGAAGAGTGGAAATTTGCCATAGATAAACTCCACAGGGAAACATCCTGTATCTGTATCACCCTTTCCGGCGGAGAACCTACATTGAGAGAAGATTTTTTAGAAATATTGTATTATATTCATTCCAAACATATCGAACCCATGCTTATCACAAACGGGAGCAACCTGTCATCGGGATTGATACATGCCTGTATGGAAAGAGGGGTAAGGGTTTTTGAAGTGCCTCTCCTGGGGCCTTCGAGGGAAATACACAATGAAATAGCAGGGAATGACTGCTGGGACAAAATCATAGAAGGTGTTGTAGAAATAAGAGCATATGGCGGAAGACCTGTAGTGGTATTTGTTGCAACAAAGAAAAATCTGCCATTTTTTGAAGAAACCTTAAAACTTGCCATAGCTATTGAGTCTGACAGCATGATGCTGAACCGTTTCAATGCCGGTGGTGAAGGATTCAGATATATAGACTCATTAATGCCGGACGTGGAGGAATTTGAGAAAGCCATGGATATTGCAAACACTTATTCACAGCAGTACAGGTATATGATAAGCAGTTCTATTCCTGTACAGCCATGCCTTATAGATGTGAATAAATATCCTTATATAAGGGCAGGCTTCTGTGCGGCAGGTACGGACTCGGGGTATTTCACAATAGGCCCTGACGGTTTAATGAGACCATGTAACCATTCGTCAAGAATTCTCGGAAATTTTCTCACGGAAAAATTTGAAGATATTATAAAAAAACCTGAAGTGAAAGAATTTAAAACTGCCTTTCCCAATATATGCGGGCCATGTCCCCATGTGGCGTTCTGCCAGGGCGGTTGCAAAGCAGCTGCAGAGGTTTGTTATGGCTCTGTTAAAGGACTGGATCCATTTCTTAAGAGAAATTTAGAAAGGCAGAAGAAATTTTTATCAGTAACCGTTGAGCAGTGAGCAGTTACCAGTTACCATAAATTTATAGCTTCACAAAAGATACTGGTTATCAAAAACATAAGCAAATTTTACTAATTACCAATTAACACTCATTATGCTTCAATGTTCTTCACTGGTCACTGGTCACCGGTCACTGCTCACTGACTGAGCGGGTGTCTTAAAGGATCTCCCATTGGAAGCCAGGGAAATAAAAGAGGAGATTCATTAAAATATTCTCTATATAGCCCGGTATGGAGATTTAATCCTGCTGTAAACCCTGTGGACATGGCAGTAACAACTCCGGAGACAGGTGTTACAATATTACCTGCAGCTACAACACCGGCTATTCCCGTATTACCTTCACTGTCAACCTTTATATATCCTTTTTTCAGAATTACTCCACTGTCTTTTAAAAAATCAGTCACACCTGTTTTCATTGTGTAAGAATTATAATCAACGAGTATATTTTCGTAATGTTTTTTCTCAATTTCTTTACCGGCCATGTCAAGAAGGGTAATTTCAAGAGTTTTGTTGTCTATTTCTCCGTTAACCTTCATTGTTCCGTAATGAATATGAAGATCTTTGTATTTTTCCATTTCTTCTTCCGTCAGTTTATCCTCTATAATGACAAGACTGTTTACATCAGACCTTATATCTTTAAGTTTCAATGCAAGTTCTGCCGTTTCGGCACTGCAACCGAGAACAGCTATATGAGCTTCCTCTGGAAGAAAAGTAGCTTCCATTTCTATGGGGCTGAACATTACTCTTATATATTTCATATATTTTGACATGTTGCCATGAGGGAAAAAGCCGGTACAGATGGCAACTTTCTTACTTTTATATACTCCCCTGTCTGTCTCCACTGTTTTTATATCACTCTTTAAATCTACATTTATTACCTTTTCATGCTCCTTAAGGACAAGGCCTGCTTGTCCGGCATCTATCTTAAGGAAATCCATAACCTTATGGCCCATGAAAAACCATCTGTGAGTTACACGGAGCTTACCGTATTTTGCAAAGGCTCCTATTTCAGACTCTTCTATTACAAGTCCTTTAAACCTGCCAGAACTATATATGGGAATACCTGTAACGGCAGTTATTGCGCAGATAAGTCCTGCAGGGCCTCCTCCTATTGTTATTACATCATATATGTCGGACATAAATTAAATTCCTTTCTTTAAAGCGTGACATTGTAAGCATGACGCGTAACGCGTGACAGGTGGTTCGTGATGCGTTAAATAAAGTTGAGAGTTGAAAGTTGAGAGTTGAGAGTTTTAAATCAGTCAACTCTCAACTATAAACCTTAAACTATAAACTCTCTTCACCCTTCACTCTTCACCCTTCACAACTCTTACTGATTACCATCTGCCCCACCATCATCAGACTCTTCTTCCAGACCATATATTTTCTTCATAGATGTAATTGCTGCTGTCTTTAACTCGGCATTACCTGACTTCATGGCATCTACGAGCACATCTATTGCCCTATCATCACCGAGCAATCCCAGCGTTTCTACAGCTTTGATTTTTACTGTGAGATCACTTTCTGTTCCAAGTAATTTTATAACAGGATCAACCGATTTTTTATCTCCAATATATCCGAGAGAAATCACCGCATCATAACGTACATCTTTATCTTTATCTGAAAGAACTTTTATAAGAGGCTCGACTGCTTTTGGAGAACCTATATAACCGAGAGAATCTGCAGAGAAAGCTCTTACCTGACTGTCTTCATCATCAAGTGCTTTTACAAGAGATTCTACAACTGTTTCATTTCCGCAATCTCCAAGTTTATCTGCTGCGAAACGTCTGATTTCCGGTGCTTTATCCGTAAGAAGTTTAAGAAGAGGTTCTATAGAATCTTCGTCAATAAGATTGCTGAGAGCTTTCATAGCAGCCTGCTGTACATCTGTATTTTGATCTTTAAGTAATTCTACAAGAAGAGGAAAAGCTTTTTTTGCCATCAGATTACCGAGAGCTTCTGCTGCTTTAGCCTTTACCGATATGTCACTATCTTTCAGAAGGCTTATAAGAGGCTCTACTGCCCGTTCATCTTTAAGATATCCAAGAGAATCGGCGGCATAGCATCTGACAGATGTATCACTGTCTTTCAATAGCCCTATGAGAGGCTCAACAGAGGAATTATCATTGAAATATCCAAGTGCATCTGCTGCTGCACCTCTTATGGCAGGATCTTTATCTGCAAGAAGAGAGAGGATAGGCTGAAATGCCCTGGTATCGGCAAGATTTGCCAGGTTTATCATGGCAAAAATTCGAATGTCATTATATTGACTGTTAAGAGATGTAATAAGAAGTTCCAGTGCATTTTCATTCATAAAACCTGCAAGAGCTTCTGTTACAGTGGAACGGAGATTTGTATCGGAAGATTTTAAAAGTTCAAAGAGAGGAACCATTGCTCTGCTGTCACCCAGAGCAGCAAGAGCCTGTACGGCAGTTGTTTTTACCTGTTCATCCTTATCTTCCAGGGCAATTATAAGAGGTTGAACTGCCTTTATATCACCGAGTTTTCCCAGGGAAGCAGCGGCATTTGCCCTGACAGGGCTGTCAAGATCGTTGAGAGCTTCTATAAGAGGATCTACTGCTTTATTGTCTGCAAGATTGCCAAGAGAAATTGCTGCATAGGAACGGACTTCTCCATCTTCGTCGCCGAGAGCTTTTATAAGCGGATCAAGGGCTCTCTTATCAGCAAGAGCTCCGAGAGAATCTGCTGCCATAGCTCTTACAGAAGGTTCACTGTCTTTAAGAAGTTCGATAAGAGGAAGAACGGCAGCTGTATCACCCAGATAACCGAGTGCATCGGCAGCATTTCTACGTACTTCTACCTTTTCATCTTTAAGTAATTTTAATAATGGCTGTACGGCTTTTCTATCCGCAAGGGTTCCAAGAGACGTAGCAGCCGATGCCCTGATATTGCTCTCACTGTCTGAAAGGGCTTTTATAATTGTATCCAGAGCTTTCGGTCCTCCAATGGAAGCCATTGCTTCTATTACAGAAATTCTGACTCTCGGATCACTGTCCTGTGATGCTTCTACAAGATGGTCTGCTATGTCAGGACCATAAAGAGCTAAGAGCCTTACTGCCTGCTGCCTTACTTCGGGATAATCATCTTTAAGAGTTTTCAATATCGGCTCTTTGGGAGGCGGTGAAGAAAGATAACTGATTGATTGTAAAGCACGATACCTTACAGAAGGATCTTTATCGGTCAGAATTTCCATAATAGAAGTTACCAGCCTATCGCCACTTATAGCTGCAAGGGAATCTGCAGAACAGGCCCTTACCTCGGGATCTTTATCTTTGAGGGTTTCCACAAGGGGATTTATTATCTTTTCATCGGTAAAATAACCGAGAGAATCTGCCGCCGCAGATCTTACACCGCTATCCTGATCCTTCAGGGCTTCAATCAATTTATCGACTACGGAATTATCTCCCATTTTACCGAGCATACTGGCAGCATTTCTTCTTACATTCGGATTCTCACTTTTAAGGTCCTTCAAAAGATCTTCTATGAGAGATGCAGCCATAGAACAGGTTTGTAATATAAATACAAAGGTTACAATTAAAATAAATTTCTTCATTACTATGACTCCTTTTTCAAAATATACTCACATAAATCTAAATTTCTCCAAATAAAAATTAAATCCTGTTTATTTGGTAAGCAATCTACCTTGACAAACAAAAAACTATTAGATATTCTATATGAGGAAAATTATTCTGGTTAGGAAAAAGGAGAACATAATATGTTTGATACAGTAAAAGAATTATATGAAAGATATAGGGAACTGGAAAAAAAGATCTGCGAGCCTGATATAATTTCTGATAGAGATAAATATAAAGAAATGGTAAAAACCATGTCTGATATGGAAGAAATAGTAAATGTATATAAAGAATATTTAAATATAAAAAAAGAACAGGAAGAAACGCAGGAACTTTTAGAAATGGAAGACGATCCGGCCAGTAAAGAACTGGCAGAAGAAGAACTTGAAGAATTAAAAATAAAAGAACAGGATTTAATGGACAGATTAAATGATATGCTTACCTATAAAGATCCCAATGATGATAAAAATATAATTATGGAAATAAGAGCAGGTACAGGCGGAGAAGAAGCATGTCTTTTTGCAGGAGATTTATTCAGAATGTATTCAAGATTTGCTGAAAATAGAAAATGGAAAACGGAAATTATTGATGCCAACCGGACAGGACTTGGAGGAATAAAAGAAATTACCTTCGAAATAAAAGGGAAAAAAGTCTACAGTATTTTAAAATATGAAAGTGGAGTCCACAGAGTCCAGAGAGTGCCATCGACTGAATCCAGCGGAAGAATTCATACGTCAACTGCCACTGTGGCAGTATTACCTGAAGTAGATGAAGTAGATGAGGAAATAAAGATTAACCCTGCCGATTTAAAAGTAGATACATATCGTTCCAGCGGAGCAGGAGGGCAGCATGTAAACAAAACAGAATCTGCCATAAGAATCACCCATCTTCCTACAGGTATTGTAGTATGCTGCCAGGATCAACGGTCACAGCATCAGAACAGGGACAAGGCTATGAGAGTTCTTAAAGCCCATCTTCTGGACAGGATGATAAAAGAACAGGTAAATGAAATAGATGAACAGAGAAGAGGTCAGGTAGGGTCAGGAGAAAGAAGTGAAAAAATAAGAACCTATAATTTCCCCCAGAGCCGCATAACAGACCACAGAATTAATCTGACATTGCATAATCTGGATGCCATACTGGACGGATATCTCGATGATTTTGTAGAAGCCTTCAATAAATACGATAAGGAACAGAGAATAAAAGCTATTGCGTGATGGGTTACAATCGTGACGCGTGACGCGTGGTTCGTAATGCGTGATGCGTAATGCGTAATGCGTAACAGTCAGGTTCAAACTGGTAACTGGTAACTGGTCACTGATAACTGGTAACTGGTAACTGGTAACTGGTAACTGGTAACTGGTAACTGGTAACTGGTCACTGGTCACTGGTCACCACTCACTACCTATGAAAATAAAAGAAATACTCGCATGGGCACAAGAAGAAATATATAAAGGTACTTCCTCCAATATACCGGCAAGAGAATCTGAAATACTTCTGGAATATATACTCAAAATAAGCCGCGAAAAGCTTTATATAAAATTATATGAAGAATGTCCCGAGGAATATCTGAAAGAATATAAAGCTATAGTATTGGAAAGAGCATCAGGGAAACCTCTGTCTTACATAACTCACACAAAAGAATTTATGTCTCTTCCCTTTTTTGTAAATTCTTCTGTCTTAATCCCGAGACCTGACACGGAAATTCTCGTAGAAGAAGTACTCACTATAGCAAAAAACATAAAAAATCCGACCATACTTGATATCGGCACAGGCTCAGGTTGTATAGGTTTAAGTATTGCCAGTTATTTAAAAGAAGGTTCTCTATGTGTGACAGACATATCTCCTGAAGCAATTGCCATAGCGAAAAAAAATGCAGACAATCTATCCCTGAGATCAATTTCTTTTTACTGCGGAGATCTATTCGAGCCTGTACAGGGACTTAACTTTGATATTATCGTATCAAATCCTCCGTATATAGCTTATGAAGAAATAAACAGTATTTCAAAAGAAGTAAAAGACTATGAGCCTTCTCTAGCTCTTTTCGGTGCAGAAAAAGGTTTATTTTTCTATAAAAAAATAATCTCCGAGTCAAAAAATCATTTTAAAAAAGAAGGTTTTCTGGCCTTTGAAACCGGCATAGGACAGGCAGAACAGGTGAGTAATCTAATGAAAATACATAATTTTAGACACATAAAGATTGTAAAAGATTTAAGTGGTATAGAAAGGGTTGTTACGGGAATGAGCAGTGACCGGTTATCGGTGACCAGTTATCAGTGACCAGTTATCAGTGACCGGCTATCAATTAGCAAGTCACTCTTCCTCCTTTACTCTTCACTCTTCACCATTATTAATCTACCTGAAGAATATACGGCCAGTCTGTCCTTATCATTAACATTCTTTAATTCCAGTAAAAAACTGTTCTTTTTAAAATCAAAAACTATATAATCATCGTTAAAAAATGTGCTTTCTATGTTATTAATATTTCCATTCATAAAATTCGCTTTTTTATCAGACAATTCAACACGGTAGATATTGGGAGCTTGTACCGGAAATATAGTAATTTTATCATCACTATTATAAAGAGGATTAAACAAAATAATTTTAATTTTTTTAGTATCAATATCATTTCTAAACAAAGCAATCGCATTATGCAAACCGTTTCTATAAATATAAGCACCATAGAAATTATCCGGGAGACCTGGAATAAACAATCTGCCCGGAAGATTTAATGCAGTTAAATCAAACAATATATTTCTGGATATACATGAGGCTGTATGCCAGTTACAGTCAGTACAATAAAGTGAAGCACCGGAGAATAAGACTGCTGCTACCATAAACATAATAATAACCGTCCTGTTAATCTTAAGAGATAGAATCACACAGGACAGGTATATGGACATAAAACATGAAGATAAATATAATAATCTGGTTCCCTGTGTATCTATATATGAAACTCCTAAATTAAAGACAGGTAAAATAGAAATAATAGAAGCAAAAATAAGAAATAAATAAAATTTTATCATAGCTCTATTATGTAAAATAGAAATGATTGAAAGGAGAAAAATCAGTGTCATTATTGCAATTAAAGCAAGAGACCAGTAAGTTTCAGAAACAGGTGGTAAAAAAACCCTGCACGGATAGGAAATCAGTCTCTTAAAACAGTCGAAGGTAAAATTACAATGAACCTTTGCGCCATAGCCTCCTATAAAGACTCCTAACTGTACATATCTGATCAGAAGATATAATATAAATACAATACCATATAGAAAAGGCAATAAAAAACTCTTCTTACATTCTGTTAAATAATAATATAACTCGCAGGAAAATATTATTAAAGGGTAAATAATGACAGATTCTTTAGAACTCAAAGCAACAAAAAATAAGAGAAGAGATATTATGATATAATATATTTTATTATTTGCCCTGTACATTAAATAAAAGATAAATGAAAGAAGACAGAAAAAAGTAGCAAAAAGGTCTGTTCTTCCTGATATCCATGAAACAGCCTCTGTATGAGAAGGAAGTGTTAGAAAGATAAAACCGGAAAATACGGGTATTGCCATTTTATGAAAACAGGTCAGATATGGCCTGTCAGTTAAAAATAAAGCTATTACATATACAAAAAATGCATTACAGCTATGGACTAAAATATTAGTTATATGATACCCGTAAGGATTTAATCCCCATAATTTATAATCAGCATACAGACTCAACATAATTACCGGTCTAAAAAAACCGCCATGTCCTCTAAACCACATTCTAAAAGGCCCGAAATTAGACACAGAATGGATAAGGTCGAAATCATCTGAAAGAAAAAAATCGCCCAGAACATTTGAATAAACTACAAATCCACTCACTATGAATATAAGAAATAAAATTACATATTTTCTCATATAAATACAGTTATGTCCTTCCGTCACGGCTTATACGTTATGAATCAAGCTTATGGTGAATAGTGAGTAAGTAGTGAGAAGTGAGACTGTCTGAGCACAAATTACGAGCCAAACAGTCTGGACCAGAAACTTTTTGGGCCTTCCATCTGTTCAAGAGTCTCTTCAATTTCCCGCTTTACATCCGGTACGGCAGTTTTCCTCAGGAGCTTCAGAGCCGGCACAGCGCTTTTATTTCCGATTTTTTTCAAAGATTTTATAGCTAACAATTTTACTTCAGTAGATTCTTCCTGCAACATATCAATTAAAGCAGAGGTAACCTCTTCATCATGTTTATTACCGAGTGCTTCGATTACAGCCAGTTTAACTGACAGATCATCTGTTTTCAGAGCTTCCACCAGAGGCTTTACTGTATTTTCATGACTTATTGTACCGAGTGATTTTACAATTACCATTTTTAAATCTTTTTCACCAAGGAATTTAATTAACATATTACAGGCAGAAGAATTTCCACTGGATGCAATTGTTTTTACCGCCAGTTCCTTTAGCTCCATATCGTTATGTTCCATAGCATGTTGAAACATATCAATCATATCTTCCGCCGGGCCAAGTTTATTTATAGTTTTAAGTATTTCTTTTTTTACCTCTATACATTGATTGGAAATAAATATATCATGCAAAAGAGAAATAGAATCTCTATCATTGAGTTTTCCCAGGGCTCTTATAATCAATTTCTGGAATACGGGATTACTGGTGTTCAATTCATTTCTTAATCTATCCAGACCGTTATCCGTTAAATGTCCTATATCAAAAAATATTTCTACAACAAGATCCTGTGTTATTTCATCTGCCCTGTTAAGTTCTTCTGCAAGAGGCAACAGAGATGAAGAACAGATAAAAAATATGGAATCCCTCATGACTTTCAGTGTTTTATCACTGTTATTTTTTAATTCTCTTACAAGAAATTTCACAGCCCTGTCACTTTTTATTTTGCCAAGACATTTTGCAGCAATTGTTCTTATACGCTCATTTTCACTCTGAAGGGCTTTTATCAGTTCATCAACGGAAGGTTCTCCGATTTTCATCAATGCGTCTGCTGCAAGCCTGTTTTCTATAACCTCTACAAGGGGTTTAACGGATGGTATCCCGATTTTCACCAGGCCATCTGCCGATGATGTGGCAACATTCAGGAATTTATCATCAAGTTTTTTAATAAGGACAGGAACAGAACGTTCATCACCTATCTCACCTATGGCAATAGATGCAAGTCTCCTCACATTTACATCACTGTCTTCTTCAAGAGCCTTTGTAAGTTCATCTAAAGCTTTCGGGTCTTTAATCTGTCCCAGAGACGTCGATGCAGCACTTCTGACTTCAGGATCTTTGTCATGCAACATTGTAATAAGACAATCAACAGCTCCGGCACCGGCTATTTCTCCAAGAGCCTTTATGGCAGATACCCTTGCTGTCTCATCTTTTAATGTTTCAATTAAAGGCTCCACTGCTATTTCAGAACCTATGTTGCCAAGTGCTTCGGAAACGGCATTTTTCATTCTTGTTTTACCTTTATACAACATTTTTATGAGTATATTCAGGGAATCTTTTTCTTTTAAATGACCCATAGTCTTTATAATAGAAAATTTTACTTTTTTAAGTGTTTCAACGTTTATATGAGGAGGAAATTGTTCACGTTCCAGAAATGTCAGGAGTTTTCTTATATCCTCACTATTTCGTGTCTCTTCTATTTCTTTTATAACTTTAAAAACTTCCTGTATATTGTCTTCTGTAAGGTTATTCAGTAAAATATTTATATCTTCCATAAAATGTTCAGTATTACAATCTCCGTAAATCTGCTGAAAGAGAAAAGGCTGCAGATAATATTCTTTCTCAGGATAGAAAAATTTTATATATATTCGTAATTTTCATTCCAACTTCCTGCTTTATAAATAAATATAAAATTCAAATAAGAATATCGACTTTATGGAGGGATAGTGTTAAAATTGTAAATACGTGAAGGGTGAGCAGGGGTGCCTTCCGGTGAAAACACCCGCCACGTGTTACGCGTCACGATTATACTATCACGCATCACAGGAAAGAGAGGTTATTATGAAAGCATACGAAAATCTTATAAAATATATGATAGATAACCAGGAAAAAACATTGAACCTGTACGATGATATAAAAGAAGAACTCAAAATAAGAAAATGTGTATTTGAAGGAGAACCATTCAAACTTGCTCTTGTTCCTTTAATCCTGAAAAAGAAAGATACACTTCTTCTTACACATGTATCGGAGATTTTCTACAGAATTATAAATAAAATAATCAAGGCTTCTGCTTATGATAAAAATATGGAACAATATTTTTCCTATAAAGATATACCGGAAGAATGGCTTTCTGTTGATAAAGGTTATAAAGAGCATGCAGTAATAACACGATTGGATGCTCTCTATGACGGGAAAAACCTGAAATTTCTCGAATTTAACACAGACAACCCCGGCGGGAAAGGATGGAATGATATATTTGAAGAGATAATTCTCAGCCATGGTGCCTACAGAGAATTATTCCCTTCCGGCATAAACCTCCATAAAAAGTCTGTCGTAGACGGTCTCTTTAAAGCAGTAATGAAAAGTTCTTCAGATTTCTGGGGGCCTGAAGAAAAAACGTCTGTTGCTATTATTGACTACAGAGAATCCCAGTTTCTTGGAGACGGAGAGATAGTAAAAGATTATTTTCTGTCACAGAATGTACATGCCGAACTGGTCGATCCGAGAGATTTTTATTACATAAATAATCGGCTTAAATATAAAGGAACAGTTTATAATACTGTTATAAGATGTGTAAAATCACAGGAATTTCTGGAACATCCGAAAGAACTGGAAGGTTTTATAAAAGCATATATGAACGGTCATGTGTGTATGGTAAACTCTTTTAAATCACTTCTTGGAAGTGAAAAATCTATACTGGCCATGTTATGTAAGATGAGTTTCCACCATTATTTTACGGAAAAAGAAAAAGAAGTTATACACAATTACATCCCCTGGACAATTACACTCGGTGATAAAGAAGTTTACTCCAGAGAAGGTAAAAAAATGGAAACAAAAAACTTTCTTATTAAAAACCAGGAAAATTTTGTAATAAAACCTTCATGGGGTTATGGAGGAAAAGGAGTTATACTGGGGAAACATATGTCATCAGATGATTGGAAGGAAGCTGTTTATAAATACGGAGTAGATTCTTCCTGGATAGCACAGGAATATGTGGATATCCCGAAAATTGAAATTCCTGTTATAAATAACGGCCATGTGGAAACAGGTTTCAAATATTTCAATCTGAGTCCCTATGTATTCGGTGGAACATATGTGGGCTGTCTTGGAAGAATCTCAGATTCACCGATTATAAATGTCTCTGCCGGTGGAGGGATAATACCTGTAATGAAAGAGGAAGAAAATTGAGTAAAAATAAAAATAAAACAGACAGAGAGCAAAAAGCCGGAGATAAATATTATAAATCTATATTCATAGGAATAACTCTGGCAGGTTTAATAATTCGTATTCTTCTTCTTGGTCTGCCTTCCAGATGTTTTTACCCTTATGATCATCTGACAAATTACGGATGGTGGCGTCATTCCATAGAATATGGCCTTATGGAAGATTATGGATATAATAGGAATGATTATCATTTTATTTACGGTAAAGCTCAAACAATAGAGATTAAACAGGCCTGCTATGGACCTGATGGAAGACTCTATAAACCCGGTGATATTGTGACATTACCTCCAGGAGAATATAATGCAAGACCAATACACTATCCTCCTCTTGCTGCCTACCTTATACATATGATGGGTTATATCCATCTTCTGTCTGACAGTACAATGGAACCACTTACCTTTACTGCATGGTTTATTATGGAATTCCCGGTGTATATTTCAGATTTTCTTATAGCCCTGGGCTGTATGCTTACTGTAAGCCATTTTGCAGGGAAGAAAAGTGGATTTATTACCTATATACTCATGTGGTTCTGCCCCGGCATACTGCTCACAGGAGTTCTATGGGGGCAGTGGGATTCCTGGTTTCTAGCTCCATGTGTATGGTGTGTTTATTTCTCTTTAAAAGAGAAATGGACATTATCAGGAATAATATATGGTATTGCCATTATGTTAAAAGCACAGTCCCTTGTAATGGGGCCTGCTCTTGCATATTTCTTTTTATCCAAAAATAATTTGAGAGCTACGGGAATTTTTACTATTTCAGCAATTTTAACTATAATGTTAATACCTTTACCATTTACAATTCATTCAGGATTTGCATGGTTTCATAACTGTTATGTTGAAACCTTTACAGAAATACTCCCGTACAGTACGCTGAAGGCTTTTAATATATGGATGATTGATCTTATAATATGCCGGAATAATGATATAAACAGCACAATATTCGGTATAACAAAAAAAACATCTGGTCTTGTCCTTTTAATTGCAGGCCTTATAATATCTTTTTTTATATGTTACAAAAAATATAAAAATAACAGCATCTCTTTACCTGCATTGACGGCCCTTACATTTGCAGTTACTTTTTTATTTCCTACAAAGGTTCATGAACGTTATATAATCTATTTTCTACCCTTTCTGATATTATCTGCCTTTATAGAAAATAATTACTGGGTAATCTTTACAGGTTATTCCATAATAGCCATATTCGAAGTAACGCACCATATATGGTTACATGAAGCCTTTAATCTGCAAAATGCAGGTTTTTTTACTCTTATGTTTCTTTTTTTACTCAGCATTGCAGCACTGTTTCTTTTCTTCCACTGGATAAAAACCATAAATGGAACATATACAGAATTAACAAAACCAAAGGATAATAGAATAAATGAAAAAAAACAAACAATCTTTAGAAAATAAATATAAAATTAATATGGATATTTTTTGTATTACCTTTATTATAATACTGGTGTTTATATTCTTTTTCGATCCTCTCTTTACAGGGAAATCGTATTTTTTGAATGATATTGAAGCAATGGGATATCCATTCCACCATTATAAATATGAGATGGGTCAGGCAGGCAAATTATTTCTATGGGATCCTTACATTTTCTGCGGTCAACCTTATACAGCAGATATACATACAGGAACATTTTATCCGATGAACTGGATATTTTTCTTTATACCTACTGCTACTGCCATTGTTATATATGTAGTAATTCATTTTCTTATAGCAGGTATTTTCTCATATATATTTCTAAGAGATATGAAATTAGATAGTATCCCATCCCTGGCAGGTTCTATATTCTATAGTTTCTGCGGATTTATGGTAATAAGAATAATACATGTAAACTTTACAACAGACTGTGCACTCTTACCGCTGTGCCTTTACTTCGTAAATATTTTATTCCGCAGGAAAAATCTTCTATCGTCACTGCTGCTTGGATTATTTCTATCCTTTACCCTCCTGTCCGGGAATTATCAGATAAGTTTCATGGTATACGGTATAACCTTTATATATTTTCTGGGGAACATAGATCTTAAAACACTGAAAAACCAGCTTCTCCCGGCAGGACTTTTTTTTACAGCTATTATATTTTCATTTATGTGTATGGCTGTTCAGTTATTACCTGCGTGGGAATATATCATACAGACTATGAGAATTTCAAACGGTCTACCTTACGATATGGCTACAAAGGATTCCGTAGGGTTAAAACAACTATTATTATTTATAATTCCGGATTATTTCGGTCTTCCATGGCGTTATAACGGTTATACAGGATATCCATATTTCTGGGAAGCATGTTTTTATGTGGGAATTTTCCCGATTCTCCTTACATTGATTGCTCCCTTTTTAATTATAAATAAAGAAAAAAAAATACTTATCATATTTTCTATTATTGGTATACTGGGTTTTATACTTTCACTGGGGAAATATACTCCTGTGTACAGTCTTTTTTACAGTATTTTTCCTTTATTTAAATCCTACAGGTTTCCTTTAAGATGGCTTTTTCTTGTATTGCCCGTTATGCTGTATTCCATAGGTCTATCTGTAAACAAATTATCTAATATTGAAAAGCCTCTGACATTCAAAGAAAAACCTAATTTATTTATTTCCCTTATATTAGCAGGAATAATAACAATAAACATATTATTGCTCATAATGATTGTACCTCCTAAAGCAGCGGCAGGCACTGTTTCTTTCCTAATTACAGGACTTACAGGTTTTATAATAATATTTCTGAGATTATATTCTATAATAGGAAAAAAGATCTTCTATTTTTTTACAATAACGTCATTAATAATATCTGCTTTTTCTTTTGGACTCATCCTTAATTTGAAAGTAGAAAGAAACTATTTTGACAAAAGAGCAGGTGAGATTTTTGATATACTAAAAGATAAAATGCCACCTGAACGTATTTATTATTTTCCCCCTCCCCAGCTTCATGGTACAAAGAATATGACAGGAACAAGGAAAATCTCAACACTTATAGGCTATAATCCTTTAATCCTGAAAAGATATGGAGAATATATATTTTATTCAGACTATAAGCTGCCTCTTACTCCTGAAGTGCAACTTGAATTTATAAAGCAGAGTAATATGATACCATTGAATAACCTCACAGACAAAATGATATTACTGATGAATCTTACTTCAGTATATTCCTTTGAAGGAAACATGTCTGATTATAAAATCAATATAATACCAATAAAAAATCCCTATGAAAGAGCTTTTACAGTAAGTACATACCACATAATTACAGAAGATTATAAAACACTTGAATATATGGGAAGCAAAGAATTTGACCCTCTGAAGGAAATACTGTTATCTGAAGATCCGGGTATAAAGAATAATGAACCGGGAGTAAATTATCCTGTTGAATTTCAGGTATTCGAACCTGATTATATTAAAATGAAGGTACATCCGGCAAAGCCATGCTGGCTTTTTCTTTCGGAAATATATTATCCCGGCTGGAAGGCCTTTGTAGACGGGAAAGAACGTAAGGTTTACAGAGCTAATTATATGTTCAGAGCTATAGAGATGAAACCGGGCGATAATACAGTAGAATTCTATTTCAGACCTGCTTCTTTCAGAGAAGGTGCTATCATATCTATAATAGCTGTTCTGGTTTTAACAGGAGTTTTATTAAAAGATATAATAATTTTCTTTGTAAAACGTAAATGACTATATAATTTTCTTAAATGACAAAAATATTTTTCAACGACCTTTTATCATAAAAGACGTTCTGCAAAGACGGAAACCATCATCAAACATGCGGCGGGTTGGTGAAGCTGCACCGCGATTCCCAGAATGACTGTTCCATATGCCATTGTACCAGCTTCCCCCCTGCATAACCCGATTCGAACCTGACATAGGTCCAGTGGGATTTGTTACATGGCCGGCAGGATAAACACTATACCAGTCACTACACCAGTCCACTATATTACCGCTCATATCATAAAGTCCCCAGGAATTAGGAAGTTTTGTGCCTACATCATGGTGATTTCCTCCAGAATTACCATTATACCAGCAATAATTCCCAATATTAAGTGGATTATTATAATTTTCTCCCCAGTAATAATCGGTAGTTGAACCAGCCCGGCAGGCGTATTGTCGTTCTGCTTCTGTAGGAAGACGATATCCATTTATTGTACGCCACACAGAGGGATCATTACCTCTGTTATTTATAGGTCCATAACAGGGAGTATATCTATGCTGGCTGCTTAACCAGTTACAGTATGCAACTGCCCCATACCAGGATACATATACTACAGGTCGTTTTTCATAACCAGGTCTTACTATAAACGTGCCGGGATTAGTGCCTCCAGTTATGCCAAGAAATTTAGAGTCTCCTGACATATCAATCCATGTTACTTCTCCTTCAGTTTGATTACCCTGAGAATTTAAAAATCTACAATATTCTGTATTAGTTACTCCATATTTACTCATATTAAAAGGACTTAATGTAACACTGTGAACTGGTTCTTCACTAGAGTGCAATGTACTCCCCATCTGAAATGTCCCGCCAGCTATAAAAACCATCTGAGGTAAAGGAATATTAGAAATTTTTTCTTCTGAATTATCTTTAATTTTTTCATTTTTAATGTTTTCTATTGTCCAGTTCAATGGGGTTTTACCTTCATTATCTTTAAGATTGACATTAGCTCCTTTAGATATAAATAATTCGACTAATTCCTTATGACCATTTTCCACTGCATAATGCAATGGTGTTTTACCTTTATTATCTCTAGCATTTACATCTGCTCCTTTAGATATAAATAATTCGACTAATTCCTTATGACCATTTTCCACTGCATAATGTAATGGTGTTTTACCTTTATTATCTTTAGTATTCACATCTGCTCCTTTAGATATAAGTAATTCAACTATTTCTCTCTGGTCATAATAAACAGCCTCATGCAAAGGAGTCCAAATATAAGTATTATTGCAAGAATTATAAGACTTTCCTGTATACTCATCTTTAACAAGGACAGGATCTTTATCAATCAATTCTTTGACATCTGCAATATTTCCATTCTTAATGGCATCAAAAATATTAGAAGCTTTAAATACTGGCTGATTATTTATTGACAGGATGTTTTTAGAAAATGCTGGCTTTCCGATGTTTAAATTTACGTTAATGTTAAAAATATTTACTTGAAGAAATCTGATTATACATAGAAGGATCAAAAAACTAAAAAAACCGAATATTATTTTTTTTTTTTGATTAACCATTAAATTACCTCCTCTTCGTTCTTTCTTTTACTAAATAATAGTCTTCCGTCTTACCAGACGGAACAACATCAAAAATTAAACACGAAAATTAAACACAGAAAATTCAGACACAGTATCAGCTTTTTTCCCATCTCTTGTATAGCCCTGCGTTCCCTGAGCCTGTTTCTTTAAAAGTTCCTGTTTTGCTTTCATTTCCATCTGAGTTGCTTCGGCAGCTACAGCTCGATCCTGGCCTGAAGGTTCTGCAGGTGCAAGGGCTGCTCTTCTTATTACCTGCGCTTTTGTTATAGTAGCCCGCGGATTATTCGGGATCTCTGACGTATCAATACTTACCTCACCAGAGGTAGCATATTTTTTACCATCAGGGCCGGTAGTATATTGAAAGGTGGCTCCGCCACGTGCATATGAGCCTGCTGCTGATAGATGCATCTGCTCATGAAGCCTTACTTCTGCATCTATTTTTTTTAATTTATCTATTTCTCTCTGTGTTTTTTCATCATATTGACCTGAAGCATCAACACTTTTCGATTCATTTTTTTTCTGTAAAGAATCACTTCTCGAAGCAGAGTTTGCTTTTACATTAAATCTGCCATAATTTATATATTCACTTCGGTCAGAAGATATGGCTGCAATAAACAAAGGAACATCACCTTCAATACTATTATAAAGCACTCTCCTGACTATAACAAGATTTAATTAAAAATTAGTTCCAATGGACTGATATTTGAAAGATCGAGATTACAGGATATTTCCGGCAAAATTACTATGAAATTATGAGAGGTCAAAAAATCACTTCCATAGTGCAGTCATTGCAATTAAAGTTTAAAAGGTATTTTTTTCCTTTTTCATCTACAAGATAAAGGTGCCCGGTTTTTTTACACCCTCTGCCGGGACAGAGGCCGGCAGAATATTTCAAACAGTGTTTTGTTTTCATAACTGCCTGTCCTTTCATCTCTATTCCTGTCTCTGCGGCAGGTTCTATTACTTTCGCTCCATGTCTGGCATAAAATCTTTCTGCAAAACTGTTCATCACATTTCCCCGGAATGTAACAATTTCTTCAGAAAAGGGATAATTATTTTTCTCTATATAAGATAATTTTCTCGAAAAAACCTCTTCCCTGTTCTTCCTCAACATATTTACAAGTTCTCTCCTGAGATTATTGATTTCTTTTACAGGTATAAAATATATATCTTTCAGCTCTATCTCAATCTGTTCTGCTGAAAATTCTGTCTCTCCCAGACTTGATAGCTGTTTTTTCAGGTTAAAGAGAGCATTTTCTCTGTTTCTGGCTATCTCCATGTTAATTTCTACAGAGAGAAATGCTTTTATATTATCTTCATCTACGGCAGTAAGCAGAAGCTTTCCCATTTCCTCCGATACGGTCAATTTAACCGAAACCTTTCTCTCAATTTTTGCATGTTTAAGCTGTTTAAGAAAATCTATATCAAGGTTTCTGTATATAAGGGTATCTTTTTTGATAACACTCATATCATCGGGGAAAATTCTATTTTTCTCCACTCTTTTTACCGATGTTCCTCTGAGGATATGGGAATCATCAAAGAAACATATACCGTCACCGGCTTTCAGAGAATGACTTGTTAAATAAAAGGAAATTTTATCACATTTAAAAACCTTTCCGCACTTTTTACCTGTAGATTTCGGAGTATTAAATGATATTATATCTTCACGCCTTCCCCTGAGAAAATAATCCGTATATCCTCTGTTAAACGTTTTCTCCGGGTCAGGAGTGAAATCTATCGAAATATTGCCGGTCGAAGTTTTTTTATAGCCTGCCATGTCAATCTTCTGCCTGTAAAAAGATACAATATTTTTCACATAATTAATATCTTTAAGTCTTCCTTCTATCTTGAAGGAATTTATGCCGGCATCGGCTAATTCTCTTATATAAGCGGACAGATTAAGATCTTTCAGAGATAACAGGTATTTATCTTTTATAATAAAATTACCGGACTCATCTGCGAGGGAGTAAATTTTTCTGCATGGCTGGGCACACTCCCCCCTGTTACCGCTTCTTCCGCCTATAGCATAACTGAGATAACACTGACCGCTGTAGCATACACAGAGGGCTCCATGAACAAAAAATTCCAGTTCTATTTCTGTTTTTTCTCTGATATGTTTTATTTCTTCCAGAGACAATTCCCTTGCAAGAATTGCTCTTTTAAAACCAACCTGTTCAAGAAATTTTATCTTTTCCAAACTGTTATTATGACATTGAGTACTTGCAATTAACGGGACAGGAGGGAGATCCATTTCCAGAAATCCCATATCCTGAATAATAAATGCATCAACGCCTGTTTCATAGAGTTTTTCTAAAAGTTCTTTTGCCTGACCTGTTTCCTTATCTGTAAGTATTGTGTTAATAGTAACATAAACACGGACAAAATACCTGTGAGCAAAAGAAACAAGTTCTTTTATATCTTCAATGGAATTTCCGGCAGAGGCTCTGGCGCCAAAACGTTCTGCACCTATATAAACGGCATCTGCACCGCATTTTATAGCTGCCATACCACATTCCAGATCTTTAGCAGGTGAGAGAAGTTCTATTTTTTTCATAATCTCATTATAACAGATTTTTTAGAGTAATACCATTTGTTGAGTATCTATAACATAATTGTTCTTCTTTAACAGTTTAAATTATTTTTTATGTTTTTAGTTTGTCCGAGAAGGATTTTTAAAATTCCCTATAGAATATAGCTTCAATAGCTTTCAGCTCAATAGCAATTTAATATTCACAAGTAAAAAGTCCGCCTCCCGAAGCAAGCGTCGCACAAAAGACATGCTCGGAGCGGACTCATTGAATAAACATATACTAGTATTTAACTAGTCATATTATACCATAAAATGTAAATTAATAGTTAAAATTTACATCATATTTATTATCGACAGAAAAAAAAGAAACTTTAATAAAAAATAGAAGTTTTTTATTTCCGCCACATACCCTACATTTTACAGCTGGAGGCTTTAAAATATGAATATTACAGGAATAATATTTCACTGGTCAGAAGGAACATACGATCAAACTTTCAATAATTATCATTACAATATTACCTATGATAGTAATACAAAAAAAGCGAGTGTAGTCAAAACATGTTGCAGTGATTTTGAACCGAAGGATCATACCTGGCACAGGAATAGTGGCAGAATAGGCATATCACTCTGCTGTGCATCAGGGTTAAGCCGTGAAAATCCCGGAGATTTTCCGCCGGAAAAAGCTCAAATTGAAACAGCCTGTATCCTTGCAGGCAAACTGGCTCATATTTATAGCATAAAAAAAGATGAAATAAATACTCATGCCGTATGGGCTTTCATCGACGGTTACGGTATACATTCAAAAGACAAGGAAACAAAATGGGATCTATGGATACCTTCCTGGGAAGACGGGAAAAACCTGACACAGATTATGAAAGATAAAACCTTATGGTATAAGGATCAATATCATCTCCATGTAGATAATTCAGATGGTATTTATGAAGAAAGAACAATAGATTTGTTAAACGGCGAAAAACTTTATCTGCCGTCGATATTTAAAGTTGCCAGGGAAGCTCATATTGTCACTGAGAACCACGGAAGATTCGAATATTCATGGCCTGAGTCGTTTAAAGATTGTATTGAAGAACATTATAAAATCTCAGAAGGTTACACAGGTTATACAATGATAAGAAACGAACCGTGGTGTTTTCCATATAATACAGAATGCTATTTCGGACAGGAAATAAAAGAACAAAAACCTTTAGAAGAAGAAGAGGGATGGTATATATTGTTGAAAAGCAAAGAATTCCCTCCTAAAGGTACAAGGTTTATTATAAAAAACCCTGTTAACGGTAGATCGGTTATAGCTATAGGAGGTTATGAAACAGGGAGAGGCAACAGCGGAAATCTGATAGGCGGGGTATGTGAAGAAATACACCACTATCTGGGAACAGGTCATGGAAGTAAACTGGAAGTTGGAGTGGCATATGAGCAGACACTATGCCCGGGGCCGGTAACGGGAAAGAAAAGTTTTCCGGTCAAAACAGGGATCGGGTAAAAATATTTCAAAGGGGCGGATCCGCCCCTTTGAAATTACCCCTCCATAAATCTCTCCGGTGTATCTGTTATAATCCCATCAACACCTGTCTTATTCACCAGTTTGTTCACAAGATCCGGCGAATTTGCCGTATAAGAATAAACCAGCTTATCTTCTCCGTGGGCTTTCTTCACAAAAGTGCTTCCAATAAGTGCCCAGTAAGGTAATATTATATCGGCCTTCTGTCCCAATGAGCCTTTAAGTGAAATCCTCTCCCCTATTTCTTTGGACACAAGAAATCCGGCCCCTCCTCCTGCAAGCATACAGCCTATGGAAACCAGTGCCCCTGCTCCTCCTATAAGGCCTCCTGCAAGACCTGCAACCATACCGCCGACTGTGCCAATCTTCAATGCCTTTACCAGAGGATCGGGAGATATAAGAAGACCTGTTTTTATTTCCGGCGCCATAGCTTCTATATTCTCACTTACAGATTTATCAAAAGACGTTATAAATACTTCGTTTTTAAGACTTTTTTCTTCCACAAGCTTGAGTATATCCTTTTCAATGCCAGGATATTGAAGGGAATTTTTCACTTCAATATCAACCTTTACTTTCCCCTTTGCCCATGTAAGAACCTCTTCCAAAGTGGGAATCTTTTCCCCTTTGAATTGAGAGCCGAACCATGAACCTGCATCAAGTTCTTTTAGTTCCGCCAGAGTGCAATCTCCTACCTTTCCTTTGCCGTTTGTAGTTCTATCGATAGTATCATCATGCATGATAACAAGATGGCCGTCTTTTGTTCTGTGAACGTCAAGCTCTATTGCGGTTGCCCCATGCTTAAAAGCCTCTTTAAAAGAAGCCATAGTGTTTTCCGGCGCAAGTTTCGACGAGCCTCTGTGGGCTATTATAAGGGCCTTATTTGAAAGAGACGTTTTATCCTGGATCTCAAGGTCAGGTTCTTTCTGTTTTACCTGGCTTATTACAGGCTGTTTCTGAATAAAGGAACTTTCTATTTTCATAAATTATACCCCTTCCTCAAGTTAACGATATATATACAAAATAACATTTATAATCAACCATGTCAATCAGATTTTATGTTAAAAATTCAATCGACAAGCATCTCTTTTATAACGGATTTTACCTTCTTAATGGTATGTTCATCGATTTCTCCGAGCCGTTTAATCAATCGTTTCTTATCTACAGTACGAATTTGATCAATTAACACCCATCCGTCTTTATCTTGAAATCTCACAGGCACACGGGTTTCATACGGATGAGATTGTGTTGTCATAGGAGCAATTATTACAGTCTCAATATATCTGTTCATTTCATCGGGTGAAATAATAACACAGGGACGCATTTTTTTTATTTCATGGCCTGTAGCAGGGTCAAGGGAAATCAGAAATACATCATACTGGCTGACTACCATTCCCATCCCGCCATATCCAGATCGATATTATCATCAATAATCAGTCGATCGTCATTTAATTCTCTCATTTCTTTAAAAGACTTCTCCCAGTTTTTTCTTGGCTCTGCTTTAACAGGTTTAATGATTATATTTTTATTTTTTACTTCAAGAAAAACTTCTTTTTCTATCTGACATTCTTCCAATATTTTCTTTGGTATCCTTATTCCTTTAGAATTACCTATCGGAACAACAGTTGCTCTCATATACATCACCCCAAAGTAATTATAATGTAATTACCATAATAAGTCAAGAATTACCTTCAACACGAAAATAAACTTGACTTTCTCAGTAAAAAAATCTTATTATATATAAAGAACATAGATGAAAGAGGGGAAAATTCACTATGAATATAGATTTCCATTATTACTGTATAGCAATTCTATCTATGGCGGCAGGATTTGACAGGGAGGATGCTTTCACTATTGCCTATGCTTCCCAGTATACTGATGATGCTACAGACAACACTCCTTTAATTATCGGTAAAGAAGGGAATGAATTCTATCCTGTCCGTACACAGCATATAGGAGTTAAAGCCTTCCTGGAGAGCTACTGGAGAGAAATCTATATGCCATTTCATTTTCCTCCTCCTCATTCCTACGGGAACGGCAATTTTTCTTTTATTGTGGAATCCGCACATGATGAGTCCGTTCTGTCTCACAGGATTCTGGATGAAGCCCTGAATGAGCCTCCGGATGAAACAATCAGCCACCCTGATGAAATAACATGTATGAGGCTTAAATGGCGCAGAAATCTCTGCCGTACCGGCATAGCAATACATACCTTTTCAGACTCCTGGGCACATCAGGGTTTTTCCGGGAGATTTAGCTGGGAAAACAATGTTATTGCCATATATGAACTTGCCTATGATAAAGATGAAGAAGAATACAACAGGCGAAGCATTTTCTGGAGGGTATTGCCACCGGTAGGTCATGCAAGAACGGGTCTCTATGCTGACAATACGGATTTTATCGGAAAATATATTATCAGAAAAAACGGCACAGGGACAGAAGAAATTAAAAGAAATAATCAGATAGAATTCCTGCAGGCATCAGAGGCTGTTTATAATAAACTGCTTTATGCAAAAAAGCCTGATTACAGAGAAAAAGTCAATATAATTCCCTGGGAAAATCTGAAAGATAAAATCAATAAATTACTCATGTCACATGAGGTTAACATGAAAAAAAGATGCTGGAACTGGCTCCGGGAATTCAAAGATATAATTACGGGCAATATGTGGAGACATTTCAGATATGATATAAAAAAATGGAAAAGATATGCTTTAAAGTCTGCCGGAAATAAGAAGATAGATGATATGTACAACTTTCCTGATGTAAAATGGGAAGATTTCCGGCAATCCCTCTGGTTTCATTTCCATGAAGCGGCGAGACAGCAGCGTAATTTTGTAATGAATAAACTGCCGCCCCCTTACGGTACAAAAGAAGGTTTTCCTGAAACAAAAAGGAATTTCAACGAAAATTCTCTATTTGATACAGATAAAAAAGTTTAAATTATTTGGATAAATTGCCTCTACATAGTTTTTATATAAAGCTTTATTTTACGACATTAAAAATGAACATTCCTATACCCTTGAGTTTATGATATGTAGCATATTATTCTATTCACGACTAACAGGTATGACCGGAGCGGTCACAACCAAATATGAAAATGAATATACAGTGAAGCATAAAACTACATCATTTTCATATAAATTCCTCCTTTTCTTATTTTTCTCCATTGAAAAAAGAGAAAAAAACCTTTATAATATAATTTAAAATTTACTGTTAAAGGAGACGTTATGAGTTCATATATACTTGTTTTTATAGGGGGAGGACTGGGGGCGAGCTTCAGATATCTTATGAGTATGATCTTTGCCGCTCATCTGAAATATCCTTATGGAACCTTTATAATAAATGTCCTGGGAAGTTTCCTTCTTGGATTTATACTTATGACTTCATTGAGTAAAACAGGTACGGGGCTAAAATTAAATACATTTTTAACGATAGGCTTTACAGGAGGTTTTACAACCTTCAGTACTTTTACATATGAAGCAATAAATCTGATAAATCAGGGATTAATTGTACAGAGTATTTCTTATATATTTCTCAGTATTATTTGCGGTCTGCTCGGTATTTACATGGGGATATCCATGGCAAAATTCATATAAAAGTAATGTATAGAAGTCATTACTTTACAACTGTCAGAATTACTATTTTTTCTACCAAAAAAGTCTTTCCAGAAATTGAAATATGGAATTATTTTTTCTGTTTTCTCTGATTTCATCATGACAGGCCTCAGGTTCTCCTGAATTTTCTCTGTTAATACTATGGCGGTTATTATTCTTATTAAATTCAGGAGGTATGACATGAATTTTCCTGTATTTATTCTCTTTCCTCTTTCCATAGTGAACAATAAGTGCAGTAATATTATCCAATCCTCCTGCAGAATTGGCCAGGTCAATAAGTTTTCTGCATGCACAGTCGAGATCATGTTCACAAAGAATAATCTCTCCTATAACTTCATCAGGAAGCATTTCCGTAAGCCCGTCGGAACAGAGAAGAAATCTGTCACCTTCCTGAAGTTCGATCGACGTTATATCCACAGAAGGAGTATCGTCCATACCCATGCACCGGGTAATATGATTTCTAAGAGGATCTTTCTTCGCTTCATTCAGAGTAAGCACGCCTGCTTTAACCAGGTCGAATACGACAGAATGATCTAAAGTAATCTGTTTAAAATCATTACCGCGAAGGAGATAGACCCTGCTGTCTCCCATATGGCCGATTGTCGCCTTACCGTCTGCCATAAGACAGGCAACAACGGTTGCTCCCGCTCCGTTCAATGCATATCTCATTTCCGTATAATGTCTTATATAATCACTTACGGCAATAATGGAATCTTTAAGAATGACTTCCGGAGGGAATGAATTAACGACAGAGATGATATAGATAGGTAAATAATCCACTACCATCCGGGATGCCACCTCTCCCGCCTGTGCGCCTCCCATACCGTCACTTACTATAAATAAACCTGTCTCTTTATCCATATAAAAATCATCTTCGTTGTTTTTTCTTTTTCTTCCTATATCTGTAAGACCTGCTGCAGAAAGAGACGATAAAAGGAAAAAATTATCGAAATTTTTTATAGTTTCACGTTTATCTGTCCTGTCTGTAACCATATAAACTACCTCCTTTATAATATTTTACATACGATTCCCCCTTCCGGAATTGATGCAAAAACATCAGTTTTATCAGGATAAAACATAATACAACACAAACATATTCTTGACTATAATAATAGCAAATTTTATAAAAATTTTCAACAAATATAAAAAAATTAAATTTTACTCTGTTGAATGATTGAATGGTTCATGGTAAAGTACCTGGAATGACGGAAGAAAAAACACAAAAAGATCAACAAAAATCTTATCTTTATGCCATTATATCAATATTACTGTGGTCTACCGTGGCATCTGCTTTTAAAATATCACTGAAATATGTTGATTTCATGCAGCTTCTTCTCTATTCCTCAGGAATTTCAACAACGGTGCTTTTTATCATATTGTTTATTCAGAAAAAATCTTTATATCTATTCACATATTCAAAAAGAGATTATTTAATGTCTATTTTACTTGGTTTTATGAATCCTTTTCTCTATTATACGGTGCTTTTTAAAGCATATTCCTTACTTCCCGCACAGGAAGCGCAGCCGCTCAATTACACATGGCCTCTTATGCTGGTATTGCTGTCCATTCCCCTGCTGAAACAGAAAATAGAAATGAAAAGTATTTTCGCTATTATTACAAGTTTCACAGGGGTAGTCATAATAGGGACAGGCGGAAATATTTTATCAATGAAATTTTCAAATCCTTTCGGAGTGGGACTTGCAGTGGGGTCATCAGTCATATGGGCTCTGTTCTGGATTTATAATGTAAAAGATAAAAGGGATGAAGCGGTAAAACTATTCTTTAATTTTCTGGCAGGTTTTGTTTTCACTCTGATTTTAACGGTATTTTATTCAAAAATCATCGTACCTGATATAAAAGGCATTCTGGCTGTCATCTATGTAGGATTATTTGAAATGGGTCTTACCTTTGTTCTGTGGCTTAAAGCGTTAAAGCTTTCTGCAAAAACCGACAGGATAAGTAATCTCGTATATTTTTCTCCTTTTATATCACTCCTGTTTATCTCATTTATAGTGGGAGAGAAAATTTTATTTTCAACAATAATCGGACTGGTATTTATTATATCCGGTGTAATTATCCAGCAATATAAGAAAAAGCAATAAAATCCTTTACGTATTTCAGAGCTATATTATGAGAATATCGATGGCTGAATTCATGTAAAACTTATGACCGGTTATATCTCACGAAACAAAACTCATGTCAATTTATCCGGCAATAAACTCATCCCATCCGGTATCCTGTGCCAGAGAAAGCTTTTTATATTCCGAGAATGTCTTTTTACTAAATTGTTCCGGTTGTTCCGGTAAAAAAATTGAAAGGCCATGGGCGTTTTGATAATTTTCACCTGTTGTTTCATTTGCGAGGATTGTTTTAGATAGAGAGTTTAGAAAATCTGATGCCGATTTTTTCAGATTTTCATCGTCTATATCAGAACTTTCAGCAATTTTACAGGCAAAATCATATAAATCAACACAATTATTGACTATAGATGGTTTCAGATGACCGGCGAGTCTTTCCTGGAGTTTTACTTTTTCTCCTTCATATTTCAGATTAAAATGCTGAGAAGAAGCAATGAGTTCATCAAGTTTCTCTTTATATTTATCCTGTGCTTTATCCAAAGCCTTTGAAAACTCATCAAGAGCCACACCAAAATTCTTCATCTCTTTAAGATCTGTTGCAGCCATAGTAGGAGTAAAATTATGGGCAGTATTATTTTTCCCTGTTTCTATAACTTTTTTTGCCAGGTCTACCGGAATTACAGGGCCTTTTTGCAGTGCTTCTCCCAGAAATTCTACAGGTTTTTGATATGGCAGCGTAAAACCTCTTTCCACTTCCTGAGAAGCAATCATTATATCTGCAGTATCTTTCATCTGATAGGAAACTTCTGCGCCTCCCATAAGACAGGCATCAAAAAAGAGTATATCAGGCTTAACTCCAGTATCTTTCTGAACATCCATTAAAGTATTTTCCATAACAGGAAGAGATATTTTTCCGTCTTTATCTCCGAGAACACCTTCAGGACCTGTTCCATGTCCCTGTATTACTACCATATAATGTTTTGCAGGATAATTTTTCATTCCCCATTCCAGAAAATCCTTAAGAGTTTCAGGGCTGCTCATTGCAGCCCGTCCTTCTTCCGAAACAAGCTGTGAATTTATTTCTCCCGTTTCTTTAAGAATATTTCTAACACTGTTAAATGGAGAAGCTTTAGTAGCTTTGTAAAGAAACTTCGATTTTTCTATGAGGCCACTATCTTCTGTAATAATTCCTTTCTCCTTACCATCTTTTAAAGCCTGTCCCATCATGTTTGCCATAACTTTTCCTTTAGTATAGCCGTCATGGAGATTAAACTGATTATAGACTTCATTCGATGAAGGATTCTGTGTAACATAATATCTTCTTGTGCCGCTCCAGTCACCTGTAACCATATCTCTTATAAAGTGTTTTGGCCTGGATATCTGGGCAACTATATTCATATTATCATCAGAACCGACTTTTTCCAGACTCCTCAGTTTATAAAGAGACGTTCTGCTAAGATTGCTGTTTCCGTCGAGGTAGAAAAGAAGAGTCCATTCTTTTTCATTCTGTCCCGATAGTGTTACCTCATCTTTCGGCTCTTCCAATATCTCTTTTTTATTTATTTTTAATGGCGGTGATATTTTATCTATAGATGATCTGTTATTTATTATCATAACTGCATCCCCTTTTGTTACACAAAAACCTTATAATAAATCAATTAAATGATAACACAATTATTATGAGATGAAAAGATAGTTTTTGTTACAAAGATGTTAACTTTTAGTTATTTATCTAAATTAAGAAATCTAATTTTTATGTTACATTTTGTTAACATAAAAATATTGAAATACCCGGGAAATTATTATATAATGTTTTTTAATAAGATAAAATTAATATAAGGAAGTAGATTTCATGAAGATTAATAGCCAGAATTTACAGACAACTGTTCAGTTTAATGTTGGCCAGAAAAAAATTGCCAGTGAAAATACGATAAAAGACGAAGTAATTCTCGGAGAAAGCAGGGAAAAACCTGACTTTTTAAAAAGACCCATGGTAAATCTCAAATCTATGGACGACTCTATCGACAAAAGAGAAAAAGCTGGTTTCGCATGCATTGCAGTTGCAGGAGGTCTGGGAGGTCTTTTTACTTTAGGAATAGGCTACAGTGCTCTAGCCCAGAAATTTGGACTAATTGGACTAAAAGGAGCAATAGGATTAGGTGCTGCTGCCTGTATATTAGCAGCTGTTGGTCAGGTAATAGCGAGAGGAGACGACTAAAAGAATTTGCCAAAGGTTAACTGTATATAATGATAGGAAATCTCCATTTACATTCTTTAAACCTTTTAAATATTCATTATATAAAGGACTATACTTTTGCAGAATTTTGAAAACCCGTTATCACGTAAGGGCATCCCTCGCGGATGTCCTGCAAGGTAGAATAAGGCTTTGTTTGAAAAGTGCAAAAGTATAGTAAAGGAATGAATGCCTTATGAATTTTTCTATTACTCTCTTCTTCTTTATTATAAAATTTCTGTAAATATCTGAAGGCTGAAGAGTGGAATGGAACTGAACGAACATTTTCCTTCCTATGTCAGCGTTCTAATTCACGTCTCTCTTTACGATACAATTTATAGGTTTCCATTTTTTGTAACACTTCGACAAATCCTTCATCTTTTTCCAATATTCTTAAGTCTTCTACACAATCTCCACCGGCTATATTCAGTAATATTAATGACAATAATAAAAGTGCAAAACTATAGTAAATAAAAAATCCAACTTTCTTGTTACATTTTGTTAACAAAAAAATATTGAAAGACATGACAGATTATTATATAATTTTCTTTACTAAGATAAACTTAATATAAGGAGGAAGATTTTATGAAGATTAATGGACAGAACTTACAGACAACCGCTCAGTTTAATGTTGGCCAGAAAAAAGTTACCGGCGAAAATACTGTAAAAGATCAGATAGTTCTTGGAGAAAGCAAAGAGAAACCAGACTTTTTAAAAGGCCCAATGGTAAACCTCAAATCTATAAGCGGAGATTGTGCTGCAGGCAGTTCAATTGTAGGAGGCCTGGGAGGTCTTATTCTGGGAGGGATATCCTTTGCCGTGGGGAAGGAAATGGGAATAGGCGGAGTAATCGGAACGGTTGCTGTTAGCGCTATGTTAGCAGGTGTTATTAATGGTATTGCAGGAAATAATGAGTTCAGTCTGAAAGATTTTGCCAAAGGTGCAGGTGCTTTTGCAGTCACTACAGCAATACCGGGTATATGGGGACATGGCGGAGGAGTTGCAGTTTCTACAGCTCTTGGAGCAACATCTGCACTTATGCTGTCTTATACAAAAGAATAATTTTTTATAAAATTTATATAAATATAAAAAACAGTGGCGAGGAGTGCCTTGCCACTGTTTTTTATAACATAAAAACTTTATTTCAAAGCTACGGCAAATTCTTTATTTAAAAGCTGTGTTCTCTTTGTAACCTTTGCCATACGGATTCCTATAATAACAAGAATTATACCTGCTATCTGAACGGCGCTGAGAGGTTCTTTTAATATAAGAGCCGCACAGATTATGACCAGAGGTCTCTGAAGAAGGCCTATAACAGACATTCTTGTAGAACCCATAAAATATATGGCCATAAGAAAGCTGATATTGGCGATAGCAGCGGCAATGCCTATAATACTGCCTATAACCCATGTTTTTCCTGACATAGGCCACACGGTGGGCAGAAAAAACAATGCCACAATGGCATCCATTATAAACATATAGGTAGATACCTGCATGGGAGGAAAGTTTTTTGTAGCATCATCCAGTTGTGTACGATAAATAGTGGATACGGCAACAGAACCGAAAGCGCATAAAAGTCCTATTATATTGAAGGTCTGAGAATTTGATGTTCCTCTGTGTATTTCAATACTGAGTAAAATACCTGTAAAACAGAATAAAAAACCAATCCAGAATCTCTTAGAAAGTATTTCCTTACCGAGCATTTGATTTACAATTGCCACAAAGGCAGGAGTGGCGGTAATAATTGTAATGACAACGACGGCAGTAAGATATTTCAATGCAACAAGGACAAGGCCGCATGTACTCATAAGAAGCAGTGCCAGCCATAAAAGACCGGCCGTATTTTTCCAGCCAATCCATCTGTATCTTTTGACAAGAGGTAGAACTACAATACCTCCTATAAGAAATCGCAGTATAAGCAACTCATAAGGAGTTACAAAATATCTGTATCCTATCTTGGAAAGAACAGGTTCTATAGCAGATGAAACAACACATATAAATGCACATAAGAACGAATTAATATTTTTATTAAACATAATATTTCTGCAGAGGCGGACAGGCTTCTGCCCCGATAACGGGAAGTATTATTCCTCCTCCTACGAGATTCATTTTCTTTACTTTTCCTTTTTCTTCCAGAACATTTGTCCTCGTAAGGGCCGTGCCTGTAAAGGCACCGTTTATATGATGGGGACAGAAATCATATTCGACTCTGTGGTTTATAAGATGTCCATCGTCATCTATATCGGTTACCCGAATGGTCGGATATGTTACCCTTTTCTGGAAGATAAAACCATCCTGTTCTGTTCTCTCTTTAATTATACTTATCCATGATTTTTCACTGTGGGCAGCACCGAATTCCACACCTTTACCGAATCCTGCATCGGCAGGTTTTGTAATCCACAGATCTTTTTCTTTTATCACCGTTTCCGTCACCTGAGTCTCATATTTAAGGTTTACGGAATAGGGAACAATTTCTTTAATTATCCTGTCTTCTTCTTCTGAAAGACCTATCTCTTTGCGGCACTCTTCATTACTCAGGAGAGAAAAAACTTCCTTTGTCCTTGTGAGCCAGACCCTGGTGGCATTAATGATAAGATATTTATCGGGATTATGACAGATTGTTTCATAATCTTTAATATTAAGACCTTCTTCTCTGTATTTCGTCATATACACGGAATTTCTCCATATCATATCTACTTCGTGATTGTCAAACATTATCTTTTCACCGGACAGGCTTATTTCATAAGGGAAACAGACCTTAATGGAAAGTTTTTCACCATATTTTTCCCTGGCAAGTTCTTCACATATAAGAGCCATCTGTGGAAGGTCTATAAATTTAGGCAAATATCCATGTTCTATTACAAGGGCTATATTATGAGGAAATTTACCTGGATATCTGTAAGTATATTCATCTACAAACCAGTTCAGGATATGATGGGCCAGAAGAACAGGCTGGTAAAAAAAGCCCAGCGAATTCAGGAAATGAGATGCCATCCTCTGGGAAACATCATAAAAATCAATAGCAAGAGGTGCAGCCTGATTGACTTCTATGATAGAAAATTCACCTGTAAAGAAATTCAAATATCCGTCAATCCTTCTATGACGTCTCCTTAAGGAATAATCTGATTCAAAGGTGCATTCTTCTACAAGATGCCTTCCTCCGGGAGTCAAAGAATTCATCAGACGATTATAGAGAGGGCCTCCCCTGTCACAGAGAATATGTTGTTCAAGTTTAATCAAACCATCTATGAAAATATCCAGTTTCCCTGTAACATTTTTTATTATGTCTTTCGTTACAATATAAGGTACGGGGAATACGGTGACAGGCATGGGGTCACTCTTAAGTCTATCGTCTTTTATCTTATCATAGGTAGCAATTTTCTGGCATTCCCGGCAGATTCTCACAAGTTCTTCAGGAGGAGTTTCCTCCATGCATTTTATTAAGTTTTCATTTGTAAGTTTCACAGATTGTACCTTTCTTTTAAATCGTGATGCGTAATGCGTGACGCGTGACGCGCAGGGTAAGCCTTCTCACGACTCACGACTCACTTTTTCTCACTTTTCACTTCTCACCGGTCACTGATAACTGGTCACTGATAACTGCTCACTGTTCAGATCCATTTACATGATTTCCAGAGAGTAAGTTTAGTTCCAATTCCTTTTCTGATTGCTTCTTTATAAACTCTCCATGCCACAAGGCCATCTTCGAATGCAAGGCCGATAGGAGAAAAGAATATATTCTCATCACGGGACTGTCTTCCAGGCTTTTTCCCTGCGAGCACGGGAGCTATGTCTTCCACAATACTTTCCGGTATGACTCCCTGAAATACTGCAAGAGCCAGAGTCTGAACTCCTCTATGTTTATTCTGTTCCCATATATCGGTAAATACCCTGTCCATGCGCTTCAGGAGTATTGTTTCCGACTCATAACATCCTATATTTATAGCTGTAATACCTTTCTCCTTAACCCATTCCGCTTTCACAACAGGTTTATCCATATTAGGAAGACACGTAACTATAAGACTGCAATCTTTTACAGCTTCCTCTGCCGTATCTACAGGCACAATATTGAGTCCTGTCCTTTCGCCCATTTCTTCAGCAAATCTATGTTTTGCCTCTCTTCTGGAATAAACCTTTACTTTTTTAAGACGCGGCAAAGCGAGTTGCAGACCGAGAAGCTGTGTTCTCATATTGACACCTGCTCCTACGAGTCCGATTTCTTCGGTTTCCAGGTCGGCAATTTTTTCTGCTACAATACGTGTAACTCCTCCCGTTCTTGTGGCGCTTATTACCTGTGCATCCATTACGCAGAGAGGGGTTTTGGTAACAGAATCAAAGAGTATCGTAAGTCCTGCAGCTCTGGGGAGTCCTATTTCCACATTGGGAGGCATAGCTCCCAGGATTTTACAGGAATAAATTTCTTCTTCTCCGAGGTCCACACAGGCAGGAAGAAAATTTACAAGACCGGCTCTATGTTCATGATCTTTCTTTTTAATTTTCAATGATGTTTTCAGGGGCTGAACAATTCTATCTTCTAAAAGTAATTCAAACCCTCGCTTTACATCTTCCGATGCTTTATTTACATCATTTCCGCCGCAGGCTATTACATCTTCAAGGGAGAGAAACAATATATTTTTTTCGGGATATTCCATTATATAGTATTCCTTTCTGTATCGTGACGCGTGACGCGTGACGCGTGACGCGAAGCAGAAAAATTTTGTATATGATAATTTACATATTATAATCTACAGAAGAATTTATAACAATAAGTGAAATTACATTTTTATATTTGAAGGTTCAAATGGTTTGAGAGTTGAATATAGTGAAGGGTGAAAAGTGAAGAGTAAAGAGCGAAAGGTGAGTAGAGGCGAACCACTGTATTCGCCCTGTACCGGTAAAACACACATTACGCATTACGCATTACGCATCACGCATTACACATCACGAACCACCCGTGACGCGTCACGATTATGCGTCACGATTAAAAAAAACGGAGTAGTCTATGGAAGAAGAGAATTCACAGCAAAAAGCAGCAATCTACAATAAAACGGGCCTCAATCTGGCCAGACAGGAAAAATGGAAAGAGGCCATTGAAGCATACAAAAAAGCTATTACCATATGCCCTGACTGTGCGAAATTCTATATTAATCTGGGGAAAGCCTATAACAGTATCGGAAGAGTCGATCTTGCCATCGAGCAGTGGCAGAAAGCGCTGGAACTGGACCCCCAAAAGGCTTCATCTCATTATGAAATAGAAGAAGGGCCGGAGATTTCTGTAGAAGAAATAAAAAAAGAAGGGATTGTATCAGATAAACACATAGAAAAAGAGAAAAAAATAGAAGAAGAGAAAAAGAAAAAAGAAGCTCTGGAATATTTTAAAGCAGGTCTTGCCTGTTATGAAAACAAAAAAATCGAGGAAGCCGTCTCTTCATGGGAGCAGGCTCTTGAGCTTTACCCTGAATTTCTTGAAGTTCACTTGAATCTTGGCACTGCCCTGAAAGAACTTGACAGACAGGACAGAGCAAAATATCATTATAAAAAAGCAGTGGAGCTGAATCCCCTTGAAATGCTGGCCCATTATAATCTCGGCCTCTTATATTACCAGGAAGGAAATTATTATGATGCCTGTGAAGAATATAAAAAATCACTGGACATATGTCCTTCTGACATAGATTCCCTTTATAATCTCGGCATGGCCTTTTACCATCAGGGAAAGCTCAAAGAAGGGGAGAAAGAATTTAAAAAAGTTCTGGAACTCGATCATTCCTACGGACTGGCCTATTATTCACTCGGTTTAATCTATGATGAACTGGGAAGGTTAAACTCTGCATCAACTCATTATCAGAAAGCACTCCTCTTAATGCCGGCTCATGGGGCCACTCACTATGAACTGGGAATTGTATATTTCAAAAAAAGAAATTTTGAATTTGCCCTGTCAGAATGGAAAAAAGCTCTGGAACTTGAACCGGACCATTACAGATCAGTCCACGGGAACATGGGGATTATATATGAAGAATTAAAAGAAGATGATAAGGCATGGAGAGAATATGAACTGGCAATAAAATATAATCCTTCTGATGCAAACTCTCTTTTCAGACTCGGTGTATTGATGATAAGAGAAGGTTTATATGAAGATGCACTGGCACTTTTAAATGAAGCCATAAATTTGGAAAAACATGGAGACCTGGCAGATAAAGCCCGTGAGTATATCGAAACAATTAATAAAATAATTAAAGAAGAAGAGGAAAGCTCTGACGAGGATGGTAAAGAAGAAGAGGGCAGTGAAGAAGTGAAAAGTGAAAAGTGAGCAGGTTTACCCTACCCATCACGCATTACGCCGCATCACCCCAGTTACTTCACCGGAGTCGGAGTTTCCTCTTTATCTTTCAATGTAGAAAGTTTCTTAATCGCATCTCTGATAGAAGCATAATCGCTGTCTTTAGCTTCAATATAACCATCCACTCTCAATATTTTCCTCAAATCTGTGGTTTCAGTTGATTTACCTATGTCCAGGAAAGCAGCTTTGATTTTTTTCACATCTTCCTCCGGTAAATCACTTCTGACTATAAAACAGCTTATAGGTATATCATCTGTTTCCATTATAACAGAGAGATCTTTCTGATATTTCTGTGCTTCCGGCGAGTCAAAGACAAAGCTCGACACAACTCCTCCGTCAACATAGCCATTATAAATAGAAATAATCGATGATAGATGGTCATCAAGGAAAACAACGTGGGAAAAATAATCTTCAAGTTTTGTTACTCCAAGGTCGGCCATCATTACCCTTGGGAAAAGATAACCGGATGTAGATTGTTTATCTACGAAAGCAAATTTCTTACCTCTTAGATCATCAAAATTCTTCAGGCCGCTGTCTTTCCTTACTACAATAAAACTTTTATACGTATCTTTACCTTTTTCCACTGTTTTAACGACAGGAATTACATTCAGTTCCTCTTTTAATTTTACATAAATAAATCCGCTTACAGAACCGATATGAGACTCTTTTTTTTCAAAGGCTTCAATAATGTTTCTATAATTTTTCCTTTCATCAACTTCAATATTTATGCCTGTTTTATTGGAGAGATAATCTCCAAGGGCCTGCCATCTTTCAACCATATAATGTTTGCCACCGCCTGCTATATAAACCATCTTCAATGAATGTCCGGCCTTAGCGGATGGCTTCGGAGTTAATAAAGAATGATGGAGCACATTATGATCTTTCTCTCTGCATCCTGTAATAAATAATGAAATCAGTAAAAAAAATAGAGATAATTTTTTCATAATCTGTTTATTCCTTTCCCTGATAATGGCCTCCCAGAGGCCTTTTGAGAGGAATACCATTTCTTCTGGGATATTTCACAGGAGTGGGAGAAATCTTCTTTATGATTATTAATCTCTTCTCACTGCTTTCATATGGTAACCTGACAGATTTTATATCCAGAATTTCTCCTCCCAGTGTCTTCAGAGCATATGCCGACATATCAATTTCTTCTGAATACTTCTTTCCTTTCTGGGCAATAAAGATACCTTCCATTTTTATGAAAGGAAGCACATATTCAAGTAACACAGGAAGTCCTGCTACGGCTCTGGCAAAGGCCACATCAAACTTCTCACGGAATTCACTGTTCTGTCCGAAATCTTCCGCACGCCCCTGATGGACATAAACATTATTTAAAGATAACCTGTTAATTAAGTTCTTAAGAAATTCTACTTTCTTCCCCGTAGCTTCCAGTAAATGTAAATTCATAGTATCTTCGACAATCTTCAATGGAAGTCCAGGGAATCCTCCTCCTGTTCCAATATCTATTACTTTTTTACCTGCCAGGCCAACCGCCTGAAAACAGACCAGGGAATCAAGAAAATTTTCTCTTATTATATCTACCGGAGAAACATGAGCAGTAATATTAATTTTTGCCTCCATTAATTCCATAAGATATACAGAAAATTTCTCTATTGCCCTGGAATCCAGAGTAAATCCTGTTTCTATAAATTCATTGATATACTCGTTAATATATCTGTTATACATATTCCTTACTATAACATTATTGACCATATTGAGTCAATTGGTAAAATCGTGACGCGTAACGCGTGATGCGTGAGGGGTGGTAAGCCTGCTCACCACTCACGACTCACTTTTCACTATTCACTTTTATACTTGTTAAACATAATTTTAGATGTTATAATGATAAATTATAATTTTCAATAAAAACTGATTGATAACCGGTCGCAGTCAGGCTGACCGACAGTAAAACGACAATAATCCTCGCGTCACGCGTCACGCGTTACGCGTTACGATTCTAAATAACTAACGAAAGAGGATTGCAGATGGAGAGTATTACAACAACATTAAACCATAAAGTTATCATCATAGGTTCGGGTATGGCAGGTCTCAGAGCAGCAGTAGAACTGGCAGGTTCAACAGATGTTGCAGTTATAAGTAAAGTGTTCCCTACCCGTTCCCACTCGGGAGCAGCCCAGGGAGGCATTACTGCAGCTCTCGGTAATGAAGAAGAGGATAATCCTGAATGGCATATGTTTGACACAGTTAAAGGCAGTGATTACCTGGGGGATCAGGATGCGATTGAAATTATGGTAAATGATGCACCAAGAGCAATTATAGAACTTGAACATATGGGAGTTCCTTTCAGCAGAAATTCGGAAGGTAAAATAGGCCAGAGAGCATTCGGAGGGCATACGAGAGATTACGGCAAAGCTCCCGTAAAGCGTGCCTGTTATGCTTCTGACAGAACAGGAAGAGTTATTTTAGATACACTTTTTGAACAATGTGTAAAAAGAGGGGTAAAATTTTACTCTGAATTTCAGGTAATAGATCTGCTTTTTCATGAAGGAAGATGTTATGGAGCAATCCTTTTGGAACTTTCTACGGGAAAATTCTATAAAATTTATGCAAATTCAATACTGCTGGCCACAGGAGGTTTCGGAAAGGTTTATAAAACCACTTCAAACTGTTTTTCCAACACAGGTGAAGTAGTATCTATAATATTTCAGAATGGATTGCCTCTTATGGACATGGAATTTGTTCAGTTCCATCCTACAGGCATAAGAAAACATGGCATACTGATAAGTGAAGCTGCAAGAGGTGAAGGAGGCATTCTTCGTAACGGTAAAGGCGAAAGATTTATGGAACGTTACGCTCCTGTAATAAAGGATCTCGCTCCCAGAGACATCATATCCCGCTCCATCCTCCGGGAAGTGCAGGAAGGAAGAGGCATTAACGAGCAGGATTATGTGCATCTAGATCTTACCCACCTGGACAGGGATATAATAGAAGATAAACTATGGGAAATAACATCTTTTGCAAGGCTTTACGGAGGTGCAGACCCTGTAAAGGAACCTGTTCCTGTTCAGCCTACATGCCACTATATGATGGGAGGAATACCGACAGACTGTGACGGCCATGTAATATCCGATTCAAAAGGCACCTATGTTCCCGGCCTTTTTGCTGCAGGAGAATGTGCCTGTGTATCAGTCCACGGTGCAAACAGGCTGGGATGTAATTCTCTTCTCGATCTTGTAGTCTTCGGTAGAAGAGCCGGTAAAGCTATCAGAACATGGTTAAAAGAAGATTCTAATCTGATTGATGTGAATATAGCATCAGATGTACTTTCAAAAATAGATGAACTTTTATCATCTACTGGAAAAGAAAAATTATCATTAATACGACAGGACCTGCAGCAAATTATGATGGATAATTGTTCCGTATTTCGTGAAGAATCCGGACTTATTAAAGCAAAAGAAAAAATACAGGAACTGAAAGAACGCTACAGTCATGCAGGCATCATCGGGAAAGACAAAATCTTTAATATGGAAATCATGGAAGCAGTTGAATGTGAACACCTTTTAAATCTGGCAGACATAACAGTTGAAAGTGCACTGTACAGAAAAGAAAGCCGTGGTGCCCATTACCGTGAAGATTATCCGGAAAGGGACGATAAAAATTATCTTTCCCACACACTGGCTTTTAAAGATGGCAGAAACATAAGGATTGAAACAAAACCTGTCAAGGTTACTAAATTTGAGCCGAAGGTAAGAAGCTATTAATCAGTGAACAGTTATCAGTGACCGGTGATGAGTAGTATGTAATTCGTCATATACTCTATAGCAAGCAATAGAGTTTAAATTCAACCGGCAATAAACCTTAAACTCTATTCATCACTCACCGGTGACAGGTTACAGGTCACTGCTCGCTTTTCACGACTCACTATTGAAAGGGGAAACATAATGACATATCTTTTCAGAATATACAGATATGATCCGCAAAAAGATAAAGAACCCTATTATATGGATTACAGACTGGAAGTAGAACCGAATGAAAGAATTCTTGACTGTCTGAACAGGATAAGATGGGAAATGGATCCCACTCTTTCTTTTCGTATGTCCTGCGCCCACGGCGTATGCGGCTCAGACGGTATGAAGATAAACGGCATATGCAGTCTTGCCTGTCAGAAAAGCATAAAAGACTACAGCGGCGATACCATTACAGTAGATCCTCTTCCCAGCTTCCCTGTTATAAAAGACCTCATAGTTGACCTGGAATCATTTTTTGAAAAATACAGAAACTTAAAGCCATATTTGATGACAGATGAAAAAGCACCTGAAGGTGAAAGACTTCAGACTATTGAAGAAAGAAAAACCTTCGATGAAGCAATCAGATGTATACTCTGTGCATGTTGCACCGCATCATGTCCTGTGACGGAAAACAGTGAAAACTTCAGCGGACCTGCGGCCATATTGAGATCTTTCCGGTATCTCTTCGATTCGAGAGACAGAGGACATAAGGAAAGAATTGCCATGCTTGACACCACTGAAGGAGCACATGGATGTAAAGCACATGGAAAATGCACTGAAGTATGCCCGAAAGAAATTCAGGTGGCAAAAGCAATAGGAAAGACAAAAAAGAAAATTTACGATTTAAAAAAACAGGATAATTTATGAAAATACGTGATATAATAAAATTAATAGAAGAAGATGGATGGTATAAAGTAACACAGGAAGGAAGTCACAGGCAATATAAACATGCCAGTAAAAAAGGTCGTGTTACAATAGCCGGCCATCCTGGTGATGATATTCCAACTGGAACGCTGAACAGTATACTGAAACAGTCAGGAATAAAATCAAAAACCAGAAGGGGTTGAAAAAATGAAATATTTAGCCATAATAGAACAATCTACAAATAACTTTTCAGCATATATACCTGATGTACCGGGTTGTGTCGCTACAGGGAAAACAATACCGGAAGTTACGGAAAATCTGAAAAAAGCTCTCGAAATGCATCTCAAAGGAATGGAAGAAGACGGCGAACCGTTACCTGTCCCCCTGTCAGAAGCACATTATATAGCTATATAAAGAGGTGAAATAGAAAAGTGATGGTGATGAGCGCATCTGCTCACTGGTCACTGCTCACTGGTCACTGAAAATGGACATCCACACATTAAAAGTACTGGAATACAATGAAATATTAAACCTTCTATCAGAAGAAGCAGGCTCTTATATTGCAAAAGAAAAAGTTCTCTCCCTTACACCTTCCGATGATATGGAAGAGGTAAAAACATGGCTTGAAGAAACAGAAGAAGCCTTTCGATTACTGAATATCGAGCAGATACCCATAGGAGGTATAAGAGATATAAGGGAACCTCTCAAAATAGCCGCTCTTCAGGGCAGACTCGATATACAGCAGCTTATGGACATAAGTCAGACTCTGGCAGTATCACAGAGAATATGGGCTTTTTTTAACAGCAGAAAAGATAAATACAATACCCTTTACTCTATGGTGCAGCATTTAAATTTCTACAAAACCATTCAGGAAGCGATAAATTCCACCATAAGCCCTAAAGGAGAGATTTATAACAATGCTTCTCCAAAGCTATCTTCTTTAAGAAGAACTATTGAAGATCTCAAAAATCACATATCCTCAAAAATGTCGGAGTTCTTAAAATCGTCTCATTACGGGAAAATGCTCCAGGAAACAATTATTACAACAAGGGAAGGCCGGTATGTTCTGCCTGTAAAATCAGAATTTAAAAGCCAGTTTAAAGGCATTGTTCATGATCAGTCTTCAAGCGGTGTTACCCTTTTTATGGAACCTGTCACACTCGTTGAAAAAAATAATAAATTAAAAGAATCCATTCTTGAGGAAAAAGCAGAAATAGAAGCAATATTAAGAAAGATTTCCCTTATGGTAAGCGAAGAAGTGGAAGGTATAGAAGAAAATCTTAATATACTGACAGATCTGGAACTTATACTGGCAAGAGGAAGACTTGCCCACAGACTCAAAGGCATAAAACCTGTTATAAGTAAAAGAAATAGAATAAAAATAAAAAAAGGTCGTCATCCTCTTATAAAAGGAGAGGTTGTCCCTATAACGGTAGATATAGGAGAAAAATTCAAATGTCTCGTCATAACAGGGCCCAATACGGGAGGTAAAACTGTTACATTAAAAATGACAGGTCTCTTCGTGCTTATGACAAAAACAGGACTTTTTATACCTGCAGAAGAAGGTACGGAAATTTCTCTCATTAAAGGTATATATGCAGACATAGGTGATGAACAGAGCATAGCCCAGAGTCTGAGCACTTTTTCTTCCCATATAAAACAGATAGCCAGAATTCTTTCTCTGGCAGACGATAATTCCCTTATATTACTTGATGAACTGGGAGCAGGAACTGATCCGGGAGAAGGAGCATCCCTTGGTATAGCCATACTGGAATATCTTATAGCAAGAAAATCTCTTACCATTGTTACGAGTCACCACAACCAGATGAAAGCCTTTGCGGCACTCAATCCTGACGCGGAAAATGCCTGTGTGGATTTTGACGTAGAAACTCTGAGTCCGAAATATCATCTTACAATCGGTCAGCCTGGAAGAAGTCAGGCTCTCATCATAGCAGAAAGACTCGGAATTCCCTCTTATATAATAGATGAAGCAAAAGCGAAACAGCCGGAAAGCACCTTTGAAGTAGACAGTCTGCTGGAAAAAATAAAATCTGACAGCGACACTATCTCGGAAGAAAAAGATGCCGTCATAAATATAAAGAGAGAGATGTCAGAACTAAGAAAAAGACTTTCAGGCAATGTAGAAGAAGAGGAAAGAAAAAGAAAAAAGATAGCAGAAGAATTTCTGGAAAAATCAAAACAGATGCTCGCCTCTGCACAGAAAGAAGTGAAAGAAACAAGACAGGCGCTAAAAAAACTCTTCAAGAACTATCAGGATTTCAAACAGGAAGAAGCCATGGCCATCATGGAGAATCTCCAGCAGAAACTTTCACTGGAAGAGCAAATTGTAGAAGAATTTGTGGCAGAAGTGATACCACAGAAAAAACCTGAGCCTCTTGATGAGGTAAAACAGAGAGATTACGTGGAAGTCATTTCCCTTGGACTTAAAGGCTACATATCGGAAGTTCTTTCTGAAACAAAAGAAGTAAAACTTCAGGCAGGTCTTATGAATATTACTGCCAAAATTTCCGACCTTGCAAAAGCTCACCCTCCTGATTATGAGCCTCCGGAAGAAACATACAGCCGTCATATATCTACAATGAAAGTAGTAACAATCTCTCCCGAGATAAAACTTATAAGTAAAAGAGTAGAAGAAGCCCTTATGGAATTAGAGAAGTATCTCGATGATGCATTTCTGGCAAAACATAAGGAAGTAAGAATCGTCCATGGTAAAGGGACAGGTGCTCTCCGTATTGCAGTAAGGGATTATCTTAAGACTTCTCCTGTTATAAATTCCTTTCGTCTCGGAGGTGTTGGTGAAGGAGGAGCAGGAGTTACCATAGCGGAACTCAAAGTTTAAATGGCAAAAAAAGCATTGATTACAGGCATACGAGGCCAGGACGGAGCGTATCTGAGCAAGCTCCTGCTGGAAAAAGGATACGAAGTCTACGGCACAGACAGAAGAATAAGTGACTCACAGGAATGGAGATTATCTTATCTCGGCATTGAAAAAGAAATAAAAATCCTCTATATGGATTTACTTGAAATAACAAATATTATGAGAACCATAGAAAGTGTTATGCCTGATGAAATTTACAATCTCGGTTCTCAGAGTTTTGTAGGTACATCCTTTGATCAACCTGCCCTCATATGTGAAGTAAACGGCATGGGTGTATTGAGGCTTTTAGAAACTATCAGACTGATAAAGGCAGATATAAAATTTTATCAGGCTTCTACAAGTGAAATGTTCGGTAAAGCAGTTGAAGTGCCACAAACAGAGAAAACACCTTTCTATCCCAGAAATCCATACGGAATAGCTAAAGTTTTCGGTCATCTCTGTGCAATAAATTACAGGGAAACTTATAATATGTTTATATCTTCCGGGATTCTTTATAACCATGAATCACCGCTGAGAGGTATTGAATTCGTAACAAGGAAAATAACTAATGGAGTGGCTTCTATAAAATACGGTTTACAGGACAGACTTACACTGGGTGATCTTGATGCGAAAAGAGACTGGGGTTATGCACAAGAGTATGTAGAAGGTATGTGGATGATGTTAAATAATGAAACACCTGACACATATATACTTGCTACAGGTAAAACTTATTCGGTAAAAGAATTTACAGAATATGCCTTCAGACATGCAGGTTATGACATTGTATGGGAAGGTTCAGGAGTAAATGAAAAAGGAAAGGATAAAAAGACAGGAAAAATTCTTGTAGAAGTATCACCTGAATTCTACAGGCCTTCAGAAGCCAGTTTATTAACCGGAAATCCGGAGAAAGCAAAAAAAATTCTCGGATGGGAGGCGAAGTTTAAATTTGAGGATCTGATTAATTTGATGATAGAGGAAGATATGAAATTTTTAAGCAGTAGCAGGAAGATTATCACGGATTTAAAATAACAACAATAGCAAAGATTTCACTCACTACATTTAATGAGAACCTGTCTGCCTGTTACGTGACATGAATATAAAAAAAAGGAGTGTTAAATATGAAATATCATTCAATTCTTTACATATTTTTGCTAATACTAATCTTTGCCGGATGTAAAACAGACGGAACAGTATCGGAAACTGCAACTCCAACACCGGCAGGCCCGGCAATATATCAATATGGCACAAAGATAATATTCGGCACCGGCGGGAATTCAGAACAATACCAGGTAACAGGGTGGAGTCATCCAGAAGAAGGTTTTATATGGACAGAAGGAAACAGAGCAGAATTACTCCTGCCCATTAATAAAACAACATCGGGTAAGACTATGCAGATATGTCTTGCTCCATATATAAAAAAGGGAAAATTAGAAAAACAGAGGATAAATATTTATATAAATGACGAGAAAGTAGGGGATTTAAATGTAATTTCTCCGGAGAAAAAAATATATAGAACTGACATACCTGAAAAATATATGACAGGTCAATCTCTGAAGATAGCCCTTGAACTACCTGATGCAACAAGTCCTAAATCAATTGAAAATATTGAAGATTCGAGAGTAATTGCAATTGCCGTATCTTCTATTGCTCTTATGGAAACATATAAAAAAGGAGAGAGAATTCTTTTCGGCACAGAAGGTAACGGAGAATTATACCAGGTATCAGGGTGGAGTTATTCTGAAGCAGGCTTCACCTGGACAGAAGGTAAGAAAGCAGAATTGTTGCTTCCTGTCGATAACACTTCAGATGTGACAGTGAAATTCTCTATTGCACCATTTCTTGCAGAAAATAAAATAAAAAGCCAGAAAGTAAATATTTATATCAACGGAAAAAAATCCGGTCAATGGATATTGAAATCTCCTGAAACTTCACTTCAGGAAATTAAAATTCCCAGGAAGCTCATAAAAGATAAATCAGTAAAAATAACCTTTGAATTACCTGATGCAAAAAGTCCGGCATCAATCGGCACAAGTCAGGATCCAAGAGAACTCGCCATACAATTATGGTCTGTCCTTATTATTACACCTGAATATAAACCGGGAACGGAAATTACCTTCGGAAAGAAAGGGGATTCCGGTTCCTATGAAGTAAAAGGCTGGAGTTATCCTGAAGATGGTTTTACCTGGACAGAAGGGAAAACAGCAGAACTTCTGTTAAAGACAGGGAAAATCGACAGGGATCTGAAAATGAAAGTTGTATTCACTCCATATTTGCAACAGGGGAAACTGGATACACAGCATGTAAATATCTCTATTAACGGCATTAAAGCCGGAGAATGGGCTATTACTTCACCTGAGAAAACAGAAAAAGAGATTAAAATCACCTGTGATAATCTGAAAAATGAAAATTTGAAAATAACCTTTGATTTACCTGATGCAGCAAGTCCGAAATCACTGGAAGCCAATGAAGATGGGAGAGTTCTCGGACTTCAGTTGTGGTCTATTATATTACAGTAAAATCGTGACGCGTGACGTGTAATACGTGACGCGTCACTTAAATATATGTTTATGAATATAAAAGTGGCATTAATAATACCCTGGTTCGGGAAAGACCTTAAAGGAGGAGCGGAACAGCAGGCATGGCAGATTGCCATGAGACTTTCGAAAAGAAAACTTGATGTAACAGTCCTTACAACATGTTCGCAGAGTTTTTCTGCTGACTGGTCAGTCAATTATTATGAACCGGGAGAACACAGAGAAGAACATTTTATAATAAAGAGATTTCCTGTAATAAAAAGAAACAATAGAATCTTTGATAAAGTTGTCGGTAAATTACTGTCTTTGAATAAAGAAAACCTCCTTCCTTCTGTCTCGCCGGTAAACAGTGCGGAAGAGGAAATTTATTTAAGTGAAAATATTAATTCCCCTTCGCTTATAACATATCTTCATAATAACTGCAATTTTTATGATATCTTTCTATTTATGCCTTACCTCTTCCCTGTTATCGTAAAAGGCATAAAAGCGGTAAGAGACAGAGCAATACTTCAGCCATGTCTTCATGATGAATGTTATGCCTATCTGGACAAAGTAGGACAGGCTTTTTATGATGCTAAAAAGATATTTTTTAATTCAGCCGGTGAATATGAGGTTGCCAGAATCTTATATGATAATTCTATAGCTCAAAAATCAGTCATTACAGGAGAGGGAGTGGAAATAGAAAATAATCCTGAATGGAGTGAAAAACCTCTTATAGAAAATAATTATCTCTTATATATAGGTAAAAAAGATCCGGGGAAAAATACAGATTTTCTCATTAAAGTATTTGATAATTTTATACAGAGAACGGGAAGTAAAATGAAACTTTTACTGGCAGGTACAGGTTCTTTGCCTTCAGGACATAGAACAGATCAGATTATAGACATGGGAGTCATTTCAGAAAAAGATAAAATAAATCTCCTGACATACTGCAAAGCACTTATAAATCCCAGTATAAATGAAAGTTTTTCCCGTGTCGTTTTTGAAGCATGGTTTTTTAAAAAACCTGTTATTGTTCATAAAGCATGTCTTGCAACCTATAAAGCACTGGAATCTTCAGATTTTGCGGGCATGGCCGGAGATTCAGAGGAATCCTTTATGGAAATCTTTACATATTTAGATAATTCTGATGAGAAGTTATTGCAGGAAATGGGAAGAAAAGGATATGATTATGCAGACAGAACATCCAGATGGGACAGGGTTATTGACACTTATATTTCAGAATTTCAATCTTTGATAAAAGAAAGTAATAAAAAAATCTCATCTGATTTCGAAATCAATAAAGATATAAAAATCATCTTTATGTACAGGTGTATAGCAGAAGGAGATGCAGTAGGGAATGATATTATAAGGGAATATGATACGTTAAAAAAATACGGTTATTCCGTATATTTATATGCAGAAGAAGGTATTTCATCTCTTTCATATATTACAGATAATGAACTGCTTGAAATGGGAGAAAAAGATCTTATCATATACCATCATGCAAATTACTGGGAAAAAGGAGAAGAATTAATAAGGAAATTTAAAGGCATAGTCTGTATGAGGTATCATAATATTACCCCTCATACATTCTTTGAACCGTACAGTAAAAAATTAACTGATTCCACAAAAAAAGGAAGAAAACAGACAGAAGGACTCATAAAAGAAGGTCTGTTTTTTCATTATATAGCCACAGGGGAATATAACCTGAAAGAACTTGTATCATACGGCGTCAGGGAAGAAAACATATCCATTCTGGCACCATTTCACAGGATTAATGATTTCAATAAAGGACTTATAAATTCAGAATTACTTGATGAATTATCACATAACAGAATAAATCTTTTATTTACAGGGAGGATAAGCCCCAATAAAGGGCATAAACACCTTATTAAAACCGTAAAAGAATATGTTAATTTATATAACAGACACATACATTTAAATATTATAGGAGGCTCTGACTCTGAAACAGAAGGATATTATAAAGAATTAAGAGACATGATAGATGCATATAAGCTTTCAGATATAATTACCTTCAGAAATACAGTCAGTTTTGATGATTTAAATACTTTTTACAGCGGCTCCGATATATTTTTACTTATGTCAGAGCATGAAGGTTTCTGCGTGCCTGTTCTTGAAGCACAGTATCACAGATTGCCCTTAATAGCCCTTGAAAGAAGTGCCGTAAAAAATACTGTTGGAAATAATCAGATTACATTTAAAGAGCCTGATTACAGACTCTTTGCATCTGCCATTCATATAGTGGCACAAAATAAATTTTTCAGATATTATCTGACAGACCGGGGATATACTAATTATTTAACATATGAAGAATCTGTTCTGAGTGAACAACTATTGAAGATAATCAGGGAGCATATAAATGAGTAAACCGAAAATTGCCTTCATTGTTCAGAGATGCGGCAGAGAAGTAAACGGCGGAGCAGAAGCACACTGTTTGACAATGGCACGTAAAATGAAAGAGCTGTGGGATGTAGAAATACTTACAACCTGTGCAGTAGACTACATTACATGGGCAGATCATTATCCAGAAGGAGTGGAGATAATTGACGGAGTACCGGTAAGAAGATTCCACGTAGACAGTCAGAGAGTAAAAGAGAAATTTGATTCTTATTCCGAATATATTCGCCGTAATATAACCTCTGTTACAGAAGAAGAATGTGAAAAATGGATGAACCTTCAGGGGCCTGTAAGCACAGATTTATTGAATTATATCAAAGCAAACAGAGATAATTATGATGGGTTTATATTTTTCACCTATCTTTACTATACCACCTATTACGGTCTGCCTCCGGTATCAGAAAAAGCTTATCTGGTGCCTACAGCCCATGACGAATGGCCCATTTATCTACCAATATGGGATGAATTTTTTAACAGGCCACGGGGTTTTATATTTAATACTTTAGAAGAAAAAACTTTTCTGGAAAAAAGATTTCCTTCTGTAACTTTTAGAGGAGAGATTGCAGGCGTAGGAGTTGATATACCTGAAGATATTTCATCACAGAGGTTCAGAGAAAATTATAACATTGCTCCTCCCTATATGCTTTATATAGGAAGGATAGAAGAAAGTAAAGGCTGTAAAGAATTATTCGATTATTTCATAAGATACAAAAAAGAGGAGGCCAGTGATATAAAACTTGTTCTGGCAGGAAAACCAGTTATGGATATTCCTGAAAGTCAGGATATTATATCAGTCGGTTTTATAGATGAAAAAACAAAATTCGATGCAATAAAAGAATGTGAATTTTTAATCAACCCTTCTCCCCATGAAAGTCTTTCCATAGTTTTACTTGAAGCATGGAGCCTGAACAGGCCAGTTCTTGTAACGGAAAAATGTAATGTTCTTGTTGAACAGTGTAGAAGAAGCAATGGCGGTCTATGGTACAAAGACTATGATGAATTCAAGGCATGTACGGAATATTTATTAAAGAATAAAAATATTGCTTCAGAAGGTGAAAAATTTGTTAAAGAACACTATTCGTGGGACGATATCAAAAAGAAATATGAAAAAACAATAAAAAATACAGAGATACTTTCAGGCACATTGGTAAGTGAGAGCGAATCCGGAGAGATAGTAAAGAAAAATTTAAATTTATCCGGATATAGTACAGTCCTGGTCCCTTACATAACAGCTATTATTTTATGTTCATTAATAGTCTTCTTTGTAATGAATCTGGGGAGAGCCGATATGAATATTCCTTTTATGTATGACGGAGACGGTCTTAATGCACAGGCAGTTATATTTAAAGGTATTATTGATAACGGATGGTATGTGACCAATAATTTTCTCGGTGCTCCTTATGGTTCAAAGGAATATGATTTTATGGTCTGTCAGAATTTAAATCTCCATTGTTTTTTTATAAAATTCTGTTCTTTTTTTTCAAAATCATATGGTTTCCTTATGAATATTTATTTTCTCCTGGCTTTTCTTTTTATTACCATTAGCTCTCTGTATGTATTCCTGAGATTTAAGATTTTCGCACCTGTTGCAGTTACTGCAAGTCTTTTATTTACTTTTTTGCCATATCATTTCTTTCGCGGAGAAAGGCATTTCTTTCTTGGTACCTATTACATAATACCTCTAACAGTATTGCTTATTCTCGAGTTATATAACAGTCCGATAATAATTTACAGAGAGAATTATAAAAAAATTGTTATCTGTGTAATTATATGTATTTTAACAGGCTGTGATTTTATCTATCATCCTTTTTTTACCTGTTACTTTTTACTTTTTTCAGGGTTATTCTATTCAATATACTCAGGGAAAATCAATTATATGCTAAATTCATTAATATTAACAGGGATTATCTCTGCTATCATATTCCTTAATCTCAGTCCCACTATTATCTATACACTGCAAAATGGTGTGAATGATAAAGGGACATCACGTAATCAATCGGACGGAGAGATCTACGGATTAAAGATTGTCCAGCTATTATTACCTGTAACAGGACATAGATTGAACAGTCTGGAAGATTTTAAAAATAAATATAATTCTACTGCACCTCTTGTTACAGAAAATGATACTGCGTCACTGGGGCTGATAGGTAGCATTGGTTTTTTAATATTACTCAGACAGTTATTATATGGAAATACAAATAATCATTTGATAAAGCATTTAAGTTTTTTAAATATATCAGCAGTATTGCTTGGCACCATAGGAGGGTTTGGCTCACTCTTCAATTATCTCATATTTCCTAAAATAAGAAGTTATAACAGAATAAGTGTTTACATAGCATTTTTCTCATTATTTGCAATAGCCATATTATTAAGTGAATTCTATAAAAAGTACATAACGTCAATGGGTAAAAAAATTGGATTTTATATATTTATAACCTTTATTTTTGTAACAGGTATTCTGGATCAGACTAATCTCGGTTTTATTCCCGATTATAATGGAACGAAATCGGAATATATGAACGATGAACAGTTTATCAATAAAATAGAACATTCTGTTTCTAAAAATGCCATGATATTCCAGTTACCTTATGTACCATATCCCGAATGGCCGGCTATAAATAAAATGAAAGAATACAGTCATTTCAGAGGGTATATTCATTCTAAAAATCTCAGATGGAGTTATGGTGCAGTGAAAGGAAGAGAAGGAGATCTCTGGCAGCAGGCAATTTCTGAAAAACCTGTAAATGAGTTTTTAGATATTCTCGTATGTGCAGGCTTCAGAGGCATATACATAGATCGTTACGGATACAGTAATACTGGCATTGAAACAAAACTTTCATCGCTTCTGGGCACAAAACCACTGATAAGCGATAATAACAGACTGGTATTTTTTAATATAGAAGAATATAGTAACAAATTAAAGGAAACATACAGTGAACAGGAATGGAATATGAAAGAATATGAAGCATTACATCCTTTACTTCTATCATGGAAGAAAGGTTTTTCATATTTTGAATCTGATTCTATTATGAACTGGAGATGGTGTGCATCAGAAGGTGAACTGTATATTACCAGCACTTCACAGAATAGTAAAAAAATTACCCTGGAAATGACTGTCGGTACAGGTTACGAAGAATTCTCATACATAAAACTGGAAAGTGATTTATTTACAGATACAATTCAAGTCAATTCTGCAGGTACAGGTTATTCAAAAAAAATAACAGTTACTCCGGGAAAACATATTATTAAATTTTCATGTAATGCAAAACGTGTGGAAGCTCCGGAAGATTCCAGATTTTTAATATTCAGGGTTATAAATTTTAACGTGATACAACAGGAGTAAAAATGATGTCAGACTTAGGTAATAAAAATTCCGAAATAAATATTGATATGATAATGGAAAAAATCAAAGAAGAAGTGGTAAGAAAAAAAAGACAGTATCCAGAAATAAAACAACTGGAAGAAATAAATACTTCCGATTTTATTTACTGTTTATCTGATTTTATGGAATTTGAAGACAGAGATTTTATTATAAATGTGTACAGAAAAATACTTAAGAGAGAGCCGGACAATGAAAGTTTTATCAGCTACCTTTCAAATCTTCAGAGAGGAGCTCTGGGGAAAAAAGACATACTTGAAGAACTATTATATTCTGAAGAAGGAATAAAAAATCACATCAAAATAATACCTTCTATTCAGGACGAAATGTCTTTACTGGCTTTGAATAACATATGTCTGACAAGATTTCGGAAACATCCTGAATTCCATTATAAAAAAGAATATATCATTTCAGATTTTCTCCAGTACAATTATGAGGATTTTATTACATACTCCTTTAATGCCATATTAAAAAGAAACGTTTCTCATGAGGAAAAAGAAACCTATTTACCACTGCTCCAGAGAGGCCACATAACCAAACAGCAGTTAATTGAAAAACTGAGATATTCCCCTGAAGGTGCAGAAAAAAACGTTACAATCCTGGGACTCAGAAAAAGATATTTAATCAATAAATTATTCAAAATTCCTGTGGCAGGCAAAATCCTGGAGATTTTATCCATTATTCCGAGACTGCCAAGGATTGTGAAATACATTCAGGGTATTGATGACACGAACATTCAGAGATTTACGGAGATTATTGATAAAATAAACAGTTTATCCGATAATAATGAAAGAGAAATAAATCAGAAACTGACATATCTAATCAGAGACGAAAACAGTAATATTCAGACCTTATGCAACAGGCTTGATAAAAGCATAATCCCTCAGATAAAAGACGTATTAAATACCGGAGCATCTCTAAATGAAGTAAAAGAATTGCTAGAATTAACAACGGAACAGTTAGAAGCTTCAATAGCTATAAAAGCAGACAAATCGGAATATAATCACTATGACATATGGGTTATAAAAAATGAACCGGGGAAAAAAGCACTGGAGAAACAGAAAAAGACAATTCTTCCCTGGTCTCCCGTAATAACCGTTATTGCATTTATAAATAAAAAAGAATATCTTACTTCCATGATAGAATCAGTCATTGCACAGACCTATGACAGATGGGAGCTTATTATTATCCATGATGAAGGTGATTATAGAGACGAAAGAATAAAGAAAGCACATACCATAAAAGAAGCATTTTCACTATGTAAAGGTTCTTTCATTACTTTCATTAACAGCTCAGACAGACTCTCATCTTTCGCTCTTTTTGAGATTGCACAGATTATAAATAAATACCCGGGGGTAGATTTCATATACTCCGACGAAGATTCTATTTCAGAAGAATGCACGAGACATTCTCCTCAATTTAAACCAAACTGGAGTCCTGACACTCTGAGAAGTTTTAACTATATAAACCATATATGCCTGAAAAAGAGCCTTATTGACACTATCGGGACTGATTACATTACAGATTATGATTACATACTGAGAGGATCTGAACATGCGAAAGACATAATCCATATACCTTCTGTACTCTATCATAGCCGGATAAAATATATAAATAAAGCAGATGACATAAAAGCATTAAAAGACCATCTGGAAAGAACAGGAATTGAAGGACATGTTAAAGAGGGACACAGCGATGGTTTTTATAAAGTAACATATAAAATCAAGGATAATCCCAAAATCTCAATATTGATTCCAACAAAAGATCATGCAGAAGATTTAAAGAGGTGTGTCACATCTGTTACAGATAAATCAACGTATAAAAATTTTGAAATAATCATCATAGAAAACGGGAGTTCCGAAAAAGAAACCTTTCTTTTCTATGACGAACTCAAGAAGAAGGATAATATAAAAATCATTAAATGGAAAAAATCTTTTAATTATTCGGCATGTAATAATTTCGGTGCAACATCTTCTGAAGGAGACATTCTGCTCTTTTTAAATAATGACACAGAAGTGATAAATCCAGACTGGCTTGAAAGAATGATTGAACATATTCAGAGGAAAGAAGTAGGAGCAGCGGGGGCAAAATTATATTATCCCGACAATACCGTTCAGCATGGAGGAGTTATAATAGATAACAAAACCCTGGCAAGACATTTATACAGACATGCTCCGAAAGATGATGCCGGATATTTCGGCAGATTAAAAACAGTTCAGAATGTAAGCGCCGTTACAGGTGCCTGCCTTATGGTAAAAAAAGAAATATTTGAAGAGGCAGGACGTTTCGATGAAAATTTTGCTCTGGCCTTTAACGATACGGATCTCTGTTTAAAGATAAGACAGATGGGCTATCTTATTGTGTGGACTCCTTATGCGGAGCTCTATCATTATGAATGTAAAACCAGAGGCACACTGGATAGCAGGGAAAAAGTAACATCTTTCAGAAAAGAACAGGAATTATTCCGTAGCCGGTGGGGCGATGTATTAAGTAAAGAAGATCCTTACTTAAGTTCTCATCTTACTCTGAAAGAGGAAGACTTTTTTCTTTTGAAGGAAGAAGGTGTACGAAAGATTTATAGTTCTGTGGAAATCGAGTTAAAAATGTAACCATATTATTGACTCCCTGACGGCAGAATGATAAAATGAATTCGAAAAATTCTTATAAAATACTGGAGCTTATACTGGCAAAATAATATGCAGGACGAAGTATGGAAAGAAGCTATAAGAAGATATTTTGAAGATTTCTCTAAATTTTTCCTGGCAGACCTTGATGAATATATAGACCATACAAAAGGTTATGCCTTTCTGGACAGTGAATTACAGAAAATTTACCCGGAAGGTGAAGAAACAAAAAGAAGAACTGATAAACTTGTAAAGGTTTATCTGAAAAATGGCCTGGAACAGTGGATATATCTACATATAGAGGTGCAGGGCTATAAAGATGAGCTGTTTCAGGATAGAATGTTTATATACTTCTATCGGATATATGATCTATTTAAACAAAAGATTGTAGCTTTTACGATATTTACAGACCCGGAAAGAAATTACAAACCATCTGAATTTAATTATGACTTTTTCGGCACCAGTCTTAATTATAAATACAGAACTTATAAAGTGTTAGATGTAAAAGATGCTGAACTGGAGAACAGCGATAATCCTTTCTCACTTGTAGTTCTTGCAGTGAAATATGTAATAAGGTCAGGACAGAATGAAGATAAGAAATTGAAATTCAAGATAAAACTGGCCCGATTATTGTTTAAAAAGGGATACAACAAAGAGAAAGTAATAGAGATTTTTAACTTCATAAATGCTATAATAAAGATACAGGATGAAGCAAAACAAAAGATATTTTATGAAGAAATAAAAAAGCTGGAGGGGGCTGAACATATGACTATAATGAGTGATATTGGAGAATATATAACAAAGGAAAACAGGGAGAAATGGATGGAGAAAGGGATGGAGAAAGGGAAAGAACTGGGAAAGGAAATGGGAAAGGAAATGGGAAAGGAAATGGGGAAACTGGAAGTAGCAAAAAAGATGATGGAAGACGGATTCCCAATAGAAGCAGTCGTTAAATATACAGGGCTTATGATGGAAAGTGTTAAGGATTTAATGAAGAGTTAATTTTACAGATGAAAATTGGACTATTTGGAGTAACATATAAAACAATGAATAAAACTTACAATAGAGGTAATAACAATGGGATTTCTCAGTATTCATAAAGAGCTGGAAGCTCTTACTCTAGAAGAAATGGACGAAGTAGAAGAGTTTATAATGTTCTTAAAAATCCGTTCTAAATCAGACTCTTATAAAAACCTGATATACCTTTTAGATATGTTAGATGAAAAGGAGATAAAAATACTTACACAAATTATAGAAGAAAATTTATTTATAGAAGTTAAAGAATATATAGATAAAAATGAATGTAACATCTATACTTTCTTGCAAAAATACATACAGGAAGAATCAACTATAAAGAAGAAACAATAAAGAAGAACAGATAAACTTGTAAAGGTTTATGTAAAAAAATGGCCTGAAACAGTGGATTATTTACTTATATAATGGAGGTGATAAAATGGCAGATATTGTTAGCAAAGATAGATTGCTGGAAGAAATAAATCTAATCCCGGAAGATAAGCTGGGAGAATTATTTTATTTTATTCATTATTTCAGGCTTGGATTGGAGAAAGCCTCCGGTAATAAAGAGCAAATAATGAAATTTGCCGGGTGCTGGGAAGATATGAATGAAGACATATTTAAAGAATTTTCAGAAGAGAAAGAGAAAGAAGAAGAAAAGTTTTGCATGGAGGAGAGTTCATGAAAGAAGTTCTGATTAATACAGATATTCTATCTTTATTCTTTAGAAATAATCCCAAGGTCTGGAAATTGTGGACTGGAGTATAGAATAAATAAGGGTTCTCTCTTTGCTATAAAAAATCTGGTAGCAAGATTATTTTTAATAGAAACTTCTCAAATAGATGAACTGACTTATATTCCCGCTACAGACAATATTACAGGAGCAAAATAATATGCAGGACGAAGTATGGAAAGAAGCCATAAGAAAATATTTTGAAGATTTCTCTAAATTTTTCCTGGCAGACCTTGATGAATATATAGATCATACAAAAGGTTATGCCTTCCTGGACAGTGAATTACAGAAAATTTACCCGGAAGGTGAAGAAACAAAAAGAAGAACTGATAAACTTGTAAAGGTTTATCTGAAAAATGGCCTGGAACAGTGGATATATCTACATATAGAGGTGCAGGGCTATAAAGATGAGCTGTTTCAGGATAGAATGTTTATATACTTCTATCGGATATATGATCTATTTAAACAAAAGATTGTAGCTTTTACGATATTTACAGACCCGGAAAGAAATTACAAACCATCTGAATTTAATTATGACTTTTTCGGCACCAGTCTTAATTATAAATACAGAACTTATAAAGTGTTAGATGTAAAAGATGCTGAACTGGAGAACAGCGATAATCCTTTCTCACTTGTAGTTCTTGCAGTGAAATATGTAATAAGGTCAGGACAGAATGAAGATAAGAAATTGAAATTCAAGATAAAACTGGCCCGATTATTGTTTAAAAAGGGATACAACAAAGAGAAAGTAATAGAGATTTTTAACTTCATAAATGCTATAATAAAGATACAGGATGAAGCAAAACAAAAGATATTTTATGAAGAAATAAAAAAGCTGGAGGGGGCTGAACATATGACTATAATGAGTGATATTGGAGAATATATAACAAAGGAAAACAGGGAGAAATGGATGGAGAAAGGGATGGAGAAAGGGAAAGAACTGGGAAAGGAAATGGGAAAGGAACTGGGGAAACTGGAAGTAGCAAAAAAGATGATGGAAGACGGATTGCCGGTAGAAGCAGTTGTTAAATATACAGGGCTGATGGTGGAAAATATAAAGGATTTAATGAAGACTTGAAAATTTGAATTGATAAAACATCTGGAAAAACATGGTGAAGAGTTAACTTTTTTATATCCATTTTTACCATTTCAGATTTTTACTGCAGAAAAAAATGAATTTTAAAAATTTACTTAACCTGGAAGAAAAAAACATTTCTGGCTCAAAGGGAAGCAAAGACTCATAGAAACTATGATTAAAGAGTTTTTGCCAGAAAAACTTCTGGATATTGGATGTGGAACTGGAACTATAGTGGAACATTTAAAATCAAAAATCCCTTCTATAACTGCTATTGATATTCTGCCGGAATCAATAGAATATTGTAAAAAATCTATGACTCTGCTAAATTTACTCCAGGCAGATGCAATGTATATTCCTTTAAAGGATAAAAGTTTTGATATTGTTTTAATACTTGACATCATTGAGCATTTACCATATGACACAATTGCTATAAGTTAGGTGTTCAGAGTTCTAAAAACCGGGGGGCGTATTATATTAACAGTACCTGCTTTCAAAAAACTTTTCATTTATAGAGATAGAACAGCAGGCCATATCAGAAGATATAATAAAAATGAATTGATTGATATGTTGAAGAATTCAGGATTTCTAATCAAACATATAAATTACTATAATTTTTTTCTTTTTCCACTGTTTATATTATCAAGAATTTTCTATTTAGACGAAAGAAACCCCGGTAAAATAACTAATTTTCTATTTACCCTTATTATCCTTTTTGAAGTAAAACTATCAAGTTTTTTATCATTTCCATATGGCTCAACCCTGTTTGTAATAGGAGAAAAACCTTATGTTTGAACTGTGGCTTTTCACTACCGATATAAATTTAGCCTGCTCTTCCGTTCTGGCCGGGATAAAAGGTATTATAATCGACTGGGAATGTAAAGGTAAAGAAGAACGTCAAAAACACACAGGTATGGAGTGTAATTGCGATACATTAGCCGATCTTATAAAAATCAAGAAATCAGTATCAACTAAAGTTATTTGCCGTATAAATTCAATAGGCTCTTATACGGAGGAAGAAGTTGAATCAGCAATATACGGAGGAGCAGACATAATTTTTTTACCTATGGTCAAAACTCCTGATGAAGTAAAAAAATTCTTACGTTTTATAAAGGGTCGATGTAAAGCAGGTATTTTGATAGAAAATAAAGAAGCAATCAATAATGCAGAGCTTATAGCCAGATTATCTGTAGATTACGTATATATAGGGCTTAACGACCTGTCTCTTTCCAGGGGTTCCCAAAATATCTTCGAAGCTGTAGCAGATGGGACAGTGGAAAAAACAAGAAAAATCTTTAATAAAAATATCTTTGGATTTGGCGGCATAACACTTTTAGGCTGTGGAGATCCTATTCCATTTAATCTGCTGTTAAAAGAAATGAGCCGAATAGAATGCGGCTTTGGCTTTCTCCGTAGAGCCTTTAAACGTGACATAACAGGTCGAAATATCAATCTGGAGATTAAAAATATTTTAAATGCTTTTGAGTTTCTTAAAAGCAGAACAGAAGAAGAAAAAAATAAAGATAAAAATGAACTATATAAATTTATAGGGAATATCATAAAAAATGAAAATTCTGCTGATGTATAAACCTGATAAACGGCATTTTGAGGATTTAAAGAAAGCAGCACCATCTGCTCAATTTGCAATTGTTTCAAATGAAGAGGATGCAAAAACAGAAATAATTGATACAGAGATTGTTCTTGGCAATCGGTATTTTATCCAGTCACTTCCCTTTGCTAAAAAACTTAAATGGATGCAGTCCAATTCTGTAGGAGTAGATCTTATTTTATCTTCTGAACTTATGAAGGAAAATCAGGTTATTTTAACCAATGCCAGGGGCATCTACGATAATGATCTTGCCGATCATGCAATGGCATTATTTCTCACTATAGCAAGGGGATTACATATAGCACGAGATCGCCAGAAAAACTCTTTCTGGGAAAGAGAGCATGTAGAATCAATATATGGTAAAAAAGCTATGATTCTTGGTATGGGAGGTGCAGGCAGGGCTATTGCAAAAAGACTTAAAGTTTATGGGGTTAAAATTTATGGGGTCTGTAAGACCATGGGTAGAAAAAAAGAACTAAAAAATATTGTAGAAAAAACACTCGGACATTCTGAGTGGCGCCGATATTTATCAGACATGAATTACATTTTCGTAGCCTTACCTTTAACAAAAGACACATATCATCTAATAGGAACAAATGAATTAGAGAGTTTAAATCCACAGGCTATTATCGTTAACATAAGCAGAGGGAAAATAATAGATGAAAAGGCTTTACAGGAAGCTTTTGCTGCAAATAAAATAAAAGGTGCAGGACTTGATGTTTTTGAAGAAGAACCTTTACCTTCTGAACACTGGATATGGTCTGAAAGTCGGATAGTTGTTTCTCCTCATCTGGGTAGAAGCAAAGAAGAGCCTCCTTTCAGATGGGAAGGATTATTTGTGAAAAATCTAAAGAGATATATAAAAGGAAAAGCTTTAATAAATGTAGTTGATAAACATGGAGGATACTGAAACTATTTATTGTTCAATAATTATTCCTGTTTTTAATAATGAACTGGAATTACCGGAACTTTTAAGAAGAATTAAAGATACAGCCAGAAGTTTTCATTTTTCCTATGAAATTATTTTAATTGATGATGGAAGTTCTGATGGTTCACTGGATTTTATTAAAAAAGAAGCTCTTGCGAGTGATAATATCATAGTAATTTCTTTTGAGCATAATTCCGGTCAGAACCTTGCAGTAAAAGCAGGCTTAGATTATGCACATGGAGAAATAGCAGTTATTCTGGATGCAGATCTGCAGGATCCGCCCGAATACATACCATCACTTCTGGAAAAACTAAAAGATAATACAGATGCTGTTTTTGCAAGAAGAAAAGGGAATTTTCAATCATTTTCGAGATCATTTACCTCTAAAATTTTCAAAACATGGCTTTCAATTGCAACAGGCGGAAAAATTCCGTCTGACACAGGTCTTTTCGTTGCTATAAATAAAAATATACTAAAAATGCTTAAAAAAAATAGAGAATCTGAAGCTTATTTAGTAGGACTTATTGCTATGTTGAGTAAAAATATTGAAACTATAGAAATAATTCGGCAACCAAGAATTAAAAGTCCTTCAGGATATAGCTTTTACAAAAGACTCAGACTTGCTTTTAAGGCATTTATAAGCTTAACCTTTTCATCATTTTTCAAAGAATCAAAATATCCTAAATATGTTATAAAAGAAATATATGAAAAATAAATTTATTAAATTATTTAAAGACAATTTAGATTTACTAAAAATCATCTCTATAGCTTTTATTCTGGTAGGTATCTCATTCTGGCTACAGGGAAATATTCTTATTAATCTGGCAGATGAAGGTTATTTATGGTACGGTACCATAAGGACAGGAACTGGTGAGATACCGATAAGAGATTTTCAGGCCTATGATCCCGGTCGATACTACTGGACTTCTACCATAGCAAAAATATCAGGTAATGGAATTATGTCATTAAGACTTTCTGTGGGTATATTTCAATTTTTTGGTCTTATATTCGGCCTGCTGACTCTCAGGCGGGTAGTTAATTCCTGGTGGATATTGTCTTTAGCAGGATTTTTATTATTACTCTGGATGTATCCCCGTCATAAACTGTTTGTACACACTATAGTGATGATGGCAATCTATTTCGGATTATGTCTAATTGAAAAACCTTCAGGTCTATGGCATTTTATTACAGGATTCTTTATCGGATTGTCTGCTTTCTTCGGGCGTAACTATGGACTTTACAATTTCATAGTTTTTTTATTATTGATTTTCTTCATCTATTTTAAAATAGACAGAGCAGGGTTGAAGAGAAAATTATTTCTCTGGAGCGCCGGAATAATAATCGGTTATATACCTATGTTATATATGTTTATAGCAATACCGGATTTTTTCAGCAGTTATATGAACGTAATAATGGACATGTTCAGTCGCGGAAGTACAAATCTTACTTTACCAGTGCCATGGCCGTGGAAAGTCGCTTATATAAATAAAGTTCAGTTTTTCACAGGTGTATTTTTTTTAATACTGCCTGTATATTACTTTTTACTTGTTATTTATTTAATAAAAATTAAAGAAAATTTCCAGACAAAATCTATACTCATCGCAACAACTTTAACAGGATTTATTTATATGCATTATGCTTTTTCACGAGCTGACACAGGACATCTGACTCACTCCATTCATCCGTTTCTAATAGGTTTAATGAGTCTGCCATTTTTATTAAAAAATAAATACTTAAAATTAATCAGTCTTTTATCTTTACTTGCTGTTTCTATTATGACTTATTATACTATGTGGATGGTAAGTCCCTGTTATATCAAGGCCAGTGCACAAAAAGATTCTTTTGTAAAAATCGATATTTGCGGTGATGACATATGGTTAGATAAATCTACTGCTGATATAATCGAAACAGTAAAAAAAATAAATAAAGACTTTATACATTCTGAAGAAGTCCTTATTGCGCCTCACTGGCCTGGATTTTATCCAATATTACAAAAAAAATCGCCTCTATGGAGAATTTATTTTATATTTAAAGAACCAGAAGAAAATCAGGAAAAAATGATTTCTGATTTAGAAAATAAACATATTAACTGGGTTATTTTAGGAGATGTTCCTCTTGATGGCAGAAATGATTTAAGATTTAAAAATACACATTCCCTCATATGGGAATATATTATGAATAATTTTGAACAGGTAAAGGTGGAAGGACTACCTGAAAATTATCAGCTGCTTCATAGAAAATTATAAAAAACTGATTAATATATAGATTCTATTCGCCATGGTTACAAGAAATAATAAATAAAAAAATAATTTAATTAATTAATGACTAAAATTTCTATTAGTGTTATAATTATTCTCACTTATTTATACTGATAATTATTTAATTCATTTATGAATAAACGCAAAAAAACTAATTTTTTTAATTATAATAAAATATATCTATTCATTCTACTCCTCTTTGCAACTTTATTCTCTGGATGTGGTGCAAATAATGAATTTTCAACCTATAATGGGATAATTGTAGATAATCCCTACAGTCCTAAATTAAATTCATACAAAGGTCAACTGCATTGCCACAGCATAAATAGTGATGGTAATAATACCCCTGGAGAAGTAGTGGCAGCCTATAAAAATGCAGGGTATGATTTTATTTCAATTACTGACCATGATTATATCACAGCAGATCCGAATATACCTGGAATTACATTCATAAACGGTGTAGAAGAAACAGTAAGCAGACATTTAACGGCATATGATGTTGAACAGCAGAGTTTAGATACTGATGTTCAAAAAGTGATTGATTTTCACAGAAATAATAATAAATTAATTTCCATAGCACATCCTAACTGGATAGGTTTCTATGTTATGTCTGATGATGAATTAAATGGCTATAATAACTATAATTTTATAGAAGTTTTTAACAGAGTAGTAAATGCTTATGCAGAAACACAATGGGATTATGTTTTAAGTAAAAACAAAAGAATTTTCGGATTATCAGTAGATGACTGCCATAATATAAATGGTGATGGATTTGATAAAGGCTGGATAGTATTATATGCAGATAATAAAAGTAAAGAAGAAATATTAAATTCTCTGAAAGAAGGCAATTTCTATGCTTCTACAGGAAATAATATTAAAGTTACAGTCAAAAATAATTCTATAACTGCCACAAGTAGCAATACATGTCTATTTAATTTCATAAGTACAGGTGGTCAAATATTAAAAGAAGAAAATAATGTAACAGGGTCAGAATATAAAATACAGGGTAATGAATTGTATATTAGAGTTAAAGCAATAAACATATCAGATGGAACCAGTGCCTGGAGCCAGCCTGTATTTATAACAAAATAAAATGACTAATATTTCAGAAGTTAAAGAATCAAATAATTTAATAATTTCAAAAACATTACCTGATTTAAACCCTTCAAATGAGCATGTTGCCATAAAAGTGGAAAATTTATCAAAAATATATAAACTCTACAATAATCCTCTGGATCGATTGAAGGAATCTCTTCATCCTTTAAAAAAGAAATATCATAAAGAGTTTTATGCCCTTCATGATATAAATTTTGAAGTAAAAAAAGGAGATACAGTAGGTATAATAGGAAAAAACGGTTCAGGAAAATCAACTCTACTGAAGATAATAACAGGGGTATTAACTCCTTCTTTGGGAAATATTACAGTAAATGGTAAAATATCTGCTCTTCTGGAATTGGGTACCGGATTTAATCCTGAATTCACCGGTATAGAGAATATATACTTCAGCGGTACTATTATGGGATATACAAAAGAAGAGATAGATAAAAAAGTTGATGGTATAATAGGTTTTGCTGATATAGGTGAGTTTATCAATCAGCCGGTGAAGATTTATTCCAGCGGAATGTACGTAAGACTTGCCTTTGCCGTGGCCATAAATGTAGATCCTGAAATTCTGATAATAGATGAAGCTTTGAGCGTAGGAGATATGTCTTTCCAGGCAAAATGCTATAGAAAATTTAATGACTTCAGGGAAGCACAGAAGACCATTTTATTTGTAACCCATTCCATGGACAGCGTTTTAAGATACTGTAATAAAGGTATTGTTTTGAATAATGGTTCCAAAATTATAGAAACAAATCCTAAAGATGCTGTTGATGTATACAAACAATTACTTGTCCACTGTTATGAAGATACTCCTGTAAATATTGAACCTGAACGCCAGCCAGACGTGAAAATATTCAAGGAGAAATTCTCTATAAATCCAAATTTATTATCGTACGGGAACAATAAAGCAGAAATTATTGATTTTGGAATTTTTGATAAATATAATACTCCAACTCAGCATCTGATAAATAAAGAACTATTTTCAATAAAAATGAAAGTCAAATTTAATGAAACTATAGAAGACCCTATTTTTGCTTATACTATTAAAGACCTGAAAGGCATCGAAATTACAGGAACAAATACAATGTATAAATATAAAAACACAGGATGTAACAATAAAGGGAATGTAGTAATTATAGAATTTTCTCAAGTTTTAAATATACAGACTGGTCAATATGCTTTATCCATTGGGTGCACAAAATATGAAGCTGATGATTTTGTCGTTTATCACAGATTATATGATGTATTATTATTTGAAGTTACGGGCTCTTCACTACTGGTTGGATATTATGATTTAGATAGTAAAATTGATATTAGTTTATGTATATGAAATTATATTGAGGTATGAGAGTATGAAATTTAAAAGAATAGAAATATGCTATTTGTTACTGATTTTATTAATCTTTCTCATTATAACAGGTTATAAAAAAGTGCCAAATTGGGAAGCAAGTTTATATACACCAACTATGATTCAAAAAATAGACGACACATATTTTATTGTTGATTGTCATCATCACCGGATTATTTATAATGATAATCTTACAGATGAAATATCAAAGTGGAATACTTTAACAAAAGATATAAAAGGCGGCCATTCTATTGCAAGTGACGGAGAACTATATATTATAGATGATACTGATAATGCAATGTTAAAAATTTTCATTAAATATAAAAATAAATTTCAGCAAAAACAAATAATAGAAAACATTACAGGCAGACCTCATTATGTTGCATATGATGATGATACGAAATGCTTTTATGTAATCGCCTCTTTAGAGCAAAAAATATATACAATCGGCAATATGTCAGGGAAAGCTATTATTACTGATGTTAAAACAATCCCTGAGCTTGGAAGTTATGTAAGATCGTTTAATTTAATAGATGGATATATGTATACAGTGTCCGGGTCCAGCATACTAAAAATAGATTACAAAAATGGATTTAGCATTTTAAAAAGTTATTCTGTTCCCGACGAACTTATTGGAATGAATCATATTGCAAAAATAGGGCAATATTTTTATATATCCTCTTATACAAATGCTTCTGGAGAAAAAAAACCCGATTTTGTACGTATTAAGGATTTAACCAATTTAGTAGACGGTGAATATGAAACTCTGTATAATACATTTGGTTTCGAAGGAACTCCATATTATATTTCTTACTTTGATAATAAATATTTTATAACAGAGATAGATGCATCAAGTGGCGTTAAAAGTTTTAACGTTAAGAATGATAAAATCAGCAACATAAAAACATACTATTATTTTAAGGGACATAGTCAAGCTTCGCAGGAACGCAGAGACTCAAAAATACAATAAAAATTAAATAATTTACAATATTACCAAACTTTGAAGTAAATAATTTTTTATATAGTTTACTATACTTTCACAGATTTTAAAAAAAATCTTGCAAAAGTATAGTACATTTAAACTTATAAGAGGAAGTAAATGCTAAATTTAGATTTTTATAAAGGTAAAGATATATACTCAGACGGAGATATAGAAGAAGAAATTTTATCTATTGTAAAAGGAACTGATGATTTTACAAATATTTTAGCAAATGATAACCGATGGCCAATTCTATATCATCTTTCCCCTGAAAGAAGAAACCTTCTTGAATGGTACCCATTTAATAAAGAAGCTAATCTGCTTGAAATAGGTGCTGGATGCGGAGCTCTGACAGGGCTTTTTTGTGAAAAACTTAATAAAGTAATAGCTGTAGAACTTTCCAAAAGAAGAGCTGAAATTATAAAACAAAGGCATAAATATGCAGATAATTTAGAGATAATAGTCGGAAACATAATCGATATTGAAGTTAACACGAAATTTGATTACATAACACTAATTGGGGTTTTAGAATATACAAAAAGTTTTATGAAAACTAAAAAACCATATAGTACTATTTTTAATAAAATTAAAAATATGATGAAGCAGGAAGGAAAACTTATTATTGCTATAGAAAATAAATTTGGATTGAAGTACTTTTCCGGAGCGAAAGAAGATCATACAGGAAAAATGTTTGATGGCATAGAAGGATATATAAATACAGATACAGTAGAAACATTCGGGAAAGAAGAAATAATAGAATTACTTAAAAACAATAACTTTACTGATATAAAATTTTACTATCCCTATCCTGACTATAAATTTCCCGGCGAAATTTTTAGTGATAAATATCTTCCTGACATTAATAAAATATTACCGGATGCTCCTAACTATGATAGTGATAGATACAAATTATTTAATGAACGGCTAGCATTTTTTAATATTACAAAAAATAAAAAATTCGATTTTTTTTCTAATTCCTTTCTAATTATTACAAAAAAGGCAAAATAAACATGGAAGTAATTTACAGTATATATAATAGACATAGATTACCAGAATTTCAAACAGAAACAAGTATAATAGAAGAAAATGGTCAAAAGAAGGTTATAAAGAAAGCCCTGACTAAAGAAGCTTATAGCCATATTGAAAATATTTACAACAGCTATTTTACCCTTAAAGATAATATATTAGACAAAAAAATAAAATTACCGGAGATTTATGAAAAAAAAGATAATTATATTTCCTATGAATTCATTGAAGGTCAGAGTTTCGAAAAAATCCTTTTAAATTCCTTTTTTAAGCAGGATAAAAAAGAATTCTTCACTTTAATAAAAAAATACTATAATCTATTGAATAATTCTTTTAAAACAACAGGTAAATTTATAATAACCAGCAATTCCAATTTATTTCATGGCATAGATTTAAATTTATTAACTTCTGAAGAAAAATTTCATACCATTTCTTTTATAGATCCAACTTTTGATAATATTATTGAAAAAGACAATAATTACTATATACTCGATAATGAATGGATTTTCCAGGACTCTTTACCAGTCTCTTTTATCTTTTTTAGAGTTTTATTCATATTTTATAAATGTAAAAGCGGATATGGGTTTAATGATTTAGGTATTGAGAATTTTATTCCTCTTAAAGAAATTTACAAATATTACAATCTTTCAGATGAGCTTATAAAATCCTATCATATTCTGGAAAAAAACTTTCAAATATATGTAACCGGTTCTGAAAAAATATATTACAGGGATAAATATTTGAAGAATATAAAAGATATAAATAAAATTGAAGATATGATAAAAGAAAAAGAACTGGAAAAAGAAAAAATTATTGCCGAACAGTATTCAGAAAGGCTCAGAGTCATTGAGGAAAAAGATAAAGAGAGAGAATTAGAAATACAGAGAACTATTAATGAACAACAAATAGAAAGGCTCAGAGTTATTGAGGAAAAAGATAAAGAAAGAGAATTAGAAATACAGAGAACTATTAATGAACAACTTTTGGAAAAAATAAATATTATTCAGGAAAAAGAACAGGAAAAAATAAATATTATTCAGGAAAAAGAACAGGAAAAAATAAATATTATTCAG
>DAIOEN010000001.1:86412-104411 GCA_036746235.1 Vulcanimicrobiota bacterium
AAATATTATTCAGGAAAAAGAACAGGAAAAAATAAATATTATTCAGGAAAAAGAAGAGATTATAAAAAATCTATACAATCAGATGAAACATATAGAATACGAACTAAAAGATAATATAGAGAGAAAAAACATATTACTATATAACCAAAATAATCACATAATTGCCCTTCAGGAAAAAGAAAGAATATTAAATGATATTTATATGTCTCATGGATGGAAAGCTTTATGTAAATACTACAGTATCAGAGATTTCCTTTTACCTGAAAATTCAAAAAAGAGAAAAATTGCCAAATTTATTGTTAAAAATCTTAATATAAATAAAATAATAAAAGGCGTAAATAAATATTTCAAGAGCACAAAAAAAATTATTTATTCTTTAGATTTGCCAGAAACATTGAGCTTTATCATAGAAGAAAAAATTCTTATCGCCGGCTGGTGCTTTCACAAAAGTGAAAAAATTGAAAAAATCATAATACATACCGACAATTCCTCCTATGAGTGTACGTATCCGATAGAAAGAAAAGACGTGGGAGAAGTATATAACGACTATCCTTTCAGCTTAAACAGCGGATTTAATACATATATATCTTTCAATACACCTGGTGAAAAATCTTTATATCTTGAAGTTATTCTAAACAATAGAAAAAACCTGAAAATTGACACAGATAAAAAACTCAATATATATAGAATTTTTCATTCTCTGGACGTGTCGATACCTTTGGAAGGCACAACAGGAGAAGCAATTCTTGTCTCCGGCTGGTGTTTCCATGAAACTGAAAAAATTGAAAAAATCACAATATGCACTGATAATTCTTCTTTTGAGTGTAATTATCCAATGGAACGAAAAGACGTGAAAGAGAACTATGAAGAATATTCGTTCAGTTTAAACAGCGGATTTAATGCATATATATCTTTTGATACACCTGGTGAAAAATCGTTATATCTTGAAGTTATTCTGAAGAATGGGAAAAAACAGATAATTGAAATAGATAAAAAATTCAATATAAAGAAAATTCTCTATTTTCTGGATTTGCCAGAGAACCGAGAAGGCACAACAGGAGAAACCATTCTTATCTCCGGATGGTGTTTCCACGAAACTGAAAAAATCGAAAAAATTATAGTATACACGGATAATTCTTCGTTTGAATGTAATTATCCTATAGAAAGAAAAGATGTCGGAGAGGTATATAAAGATTATACTTTCAGCTGGAACTGTGGATTTAATGCATATATATCTTTTAATACACCGGGAGAAAATTCTTTATATTTAGAAGTTATTATGGATAATGCAAAAAAATTGAAATTTCCCATGGAGAAAAAATTCAATATAAAGAGATTTTTCTATTCTCTGGATATACCGAAAACATGGGAAGTTATTACAGGAGAAAAAATTCTTATCTCAGGCTGGTGTTTCCACGAAACCGAAAAAATTGAAAAAATTACAATACATACTGATACTTCTTCTTTTGAATGTAATTACCAGATAGAAAGAAAGGATGTAAGAGAAATCTATAAGGATTATCCATTCAGTTTAAACAGCGGATTTAACTCATATATCTCTTTTAAAAATACAGGCAAACAGTCATTATACCTTGAAGTTATTCTGAATAACGGGAAGAAGCTGAACCTTGATATAGAAAATAAGTTCATTACAAAAGGTTTTCTATACTGGTTAGATTTACCGGACAGGTGGGAAGGGCCACCTTTTAAACCTGTAGTTTTTTCAGGATGGTGTTTTCATGAAACAGAAAAAATTAACAACATTATATTGCATGCCGGTAACTCTTCTTATAAATGTAATTACCCGATAGAAAGAAAAGATGTAAAAGAATGTTATAAAGAGTATAAATTTAGTAGCAATAGCGGTTTCAGTACATCAGTTATGTTCAATAAATACGGAGAAGAGAAAATATGGCTGGAAATTCAATTAGAGAACAGGAATAGCCAAATAAATATTAAAAAAATATTTAATGTAACAATGGAACATTTTAACCCGGGAAAATATAAAGAAACAAATATCAAAAAAATATCTTTTTTAGTTACACCATTTGATCAAAACTCTAAAAGATACAGAATCTATAATTTAATTGAAGAATTAACCAGGAAAGGAATAGAATGCTTCGTCTTTTACGAGACTGATGTAGACATGATGAATTCTTTAATGGATTCTGATATATTAGTAATTTTCAGAGCATTTATGACACATAAGTTAGGACATATAATAAATAAATTTAAAGATAAACATATACCGATTATCTTTGATATAGATGATCTTATATTTTCGATGGATTTTTTGCAATACTTTGATGGGTTAAACTATAAAAATGACTGGGAGAAAAAACAATTTTTATTTGGAGTTCAACAATGGAAAGAAACATTACTGAGATGTGATTATATTACATGCACAACAAAATTACTGGCAGACATATCCGGGAAATTAGATAAAAAATCTTTTGTCATAAAAAATACAATTAATAATATTCAATACGAATTTTCAAAAAAATTAATAGAAAAACCCTGGTATATAATAAGTCCTGAAACAATAGAGAAATTAAACGGTAATATGGAAGATAATAAAATAAATATTATGAAATCCATAAAAAACATCCCTCTATCAAAGGAAGACATAGAAAATATATTAAAAAAAGAAAAGTTTACCAGAAATGAAATAGAATTAATTAATAAACATAGTGGAATAAAGAAAAACAAGGCAGTAAAAATAGGGTATTTCAGTGGTACTATTACTCATAACAAAGATTTTTTAGAAGCTTCCAATGGTTTATATAAAATATTAAAAGAATTTCCTGACATAGAATTTCATGTAGTAGGGGAACTGGATTTAGAAGAAAAATTCTCAGAATTCGGTAAAAGAATAATAAGAAAACCTATTATGGATTATGTAGAGATGCTTAAATATCTATCAAATATGGATATTAATCTTGCTCCACTGGAATTAAATAATATATTTACATCATGTAAAAGCGAGCTAAAAATATTCGAATCAGCACTGGTTCTTGTACCAACTGTGGCTTCTCCGACAGATTCGTACAAACAATGTATTACAGACGGAGTCGACGGATTTCTGGCGGAGACTCAGGAAGAATGGTTTACAAAAATTTCTCTATTAATAACAGATCCCTGTCTCAGAAAAAAAATGGCGGAAATAGCCAGAGATAATTTTGTAAGAAAATACTATATTAAACATGTAATTACAGATGTCATAGATATCTATAAAACCATTATTGAGGACTATAAAATGTCCGGTTTTTTTCTCAACGGACAATTACCAGTATTCAGTATAATCAGCATTTTATATGGAAAAGAAAAAGAAATAAAATACTATCTTGACTCATTTACCAGGCAAACCTATCCGGGGACATTTGAAATTATCCTCGTAGACGACCATTCTCCTGATAATTCCATAAAAATAGTGGAAGATTATATAAACAATTTAAAAGAAGATACGTATAAAAAGAATGTTCCATCTATTCGCATTATAAAAAATGAAAAAAATTCAGGAAATTGTATCTCACGAAACAGTGGGATAAAACATGCCACTGGTGACATCATTATTATTATCGATGCAGATTGTATTGTAAATAAAGATTTTCTACTTGCCCATGCCTCAGCCTATACCTATAAAGATTGTGATGTGGTGATTGGCCCCTTTAATATTGAAACAGAAGGTAAAGAACCTTTTACAGTCCTGACAGATTACGAACATAATCCTGAAAAAGTAGAAGAAAATGCCATTTTGCAGGATACAATTAACTATAGAAGTTTTTTGAATTGTATTACAAGAAATTTTTCAATAAGAAAAAGTTTTATTGATAAAGATTTATTCAATCCTCTTTTTTCTTATTCTAAAGATCCTGCATCAGGATTTGGATGGGAAGATATTGAAATGGGTTATGTACTATACAAAAAAGGAGCAAGAATCAAATATACTCCCCATGCATTCAGTATTCATATAACTCATGCTTCAGCTGTAAACGATGATACAAAGCCAGTCCGTTCCCTCTTAAATTTCAGAAGACTGTACGAAACCCACCCGGAATTATTGTATATTGCAAGAAGATGGACCCTTGATACTTACGAAAAAATTTTAGACTGGATGGCTTACCATAAAAATCAGAAAAATGAAGATAATTATTATCTGGAAAACATGTTTCAAAGATTTATCCCATCATCATTTTATATTAAAAGCAATAGAAAATTAAACATACTGACCTACAGATGGCATTGTTCTCATCAATACGAACTTTACAAATTACCGTACAACTTTACTCTGGCAACAGGACTTGGCACAGGAATAACAGAATTCTGGGAATATGATAAAAGACCATTACCTGAAAATGCAATATTTAAAGATATTTCCAGCATAAACATTAAAAATTATGATCTGGCAATACTGCATTTTGATGAAAATGTATTATCTCCTGAACATACCAATGGATTTATCCGTCCTGACTGGAAATGGGGAGATACATTTAAATGGTTTATGGGAAATGCGGATATTCCTAAAATTGCAATATGTCATGGTACTCCGCAGTTTTATGGCCAGTATGATATAAACTACAGGGAAGACAATTTAATGGAAGTTATGGAAGAAGAAAGAAAAAAACTGCTCAACTTAACAGAAAACATAATGGTTGTAGTCAATTCTTATCAGGCTCAGAGAGAATGGCAGTTCAAAAATTCAACAGTCATATGGCATGGCTTCGATCCTACTGAATTTTATCCGGCCACCTATAAAAAGGGAATTTTGACAATGTTTTTAAACGCCATGTTATATCGTCCTCATTATAACGGCTATTTTATATTTAAAGACGTATTCAAAGAATTTCCCGATGAATTTATGCCTGATACGCTTTCTGTACCAGAACCGGATATAAATTATAGACATGATAATAATAATTACGCTTATGCAAAATTTCGTAATTATATTGATGAAATCAGACAATATTCAATTTATTTCAATCCAACACTACGTTCTCCAATGCCTCGATCAAGAGGAGAGGGAATGATGTGCGGCCTCGTACCGGTCAGTAATAATAACCATGACGTAGACTTATTTATAAAAAATGGAGTAAATGGATTTTACTCAAATGATCCTGGTGAATTAAGAGAATATTTATTATACCTGTCAAAAAATCCTGAGAAAACAAGAAAGATAGGTATGGAAGCACGAAAAACAGCAATAGATATATTTAATCATGACAGATACCTGAAATTATGGGAGGATAATATTTCAGAAATTCTTAAATAAAATATTATACATGCAGAAGTTTGAAAAAACTTTACCCTGTAGGGTAACACTAAGGTGACATAAGGCTTAGGAAAAAAATGTAAAAGTATATAAATTAATAAGGTGCTTTATATGAAAGCAAAAAATTTAATTCTAATCTTTTTAATGATATTAATTTCTTTAGTATTTAACAGTTGTAATAACAAATCAAACGATAGTAAAATTACTTCTTCAAAAAATAACCAAACCTTAATCTTACAAAATAAAGCCAGCTCAGATTCGAAAGAAATTAACGGAGATTTTTCATCATGGACTCAGGGAGACAATCAAAATCCTGACAACTGGATACTGGGAGGAGATGGTAAAGGAATTATACATAAAGAAAGAAAAGAAAGTAGTAATAGTGCAAAAATTACCCATAAAGATGGCAATCAGATTGCTTTATATCAGGATATTAATATAGAAATAGAGAAATATAAAAATAATGAATTTATATTTAGTTGCCTGGTAAATAGTAACAAGTGCAATTCTGTATACCTTGCGTTATATGACGGAGAAACCTGGACAAATTCACCTATGGGGCCGTCTAAAACTGACCAATGGGAATATTTGACTGCCAAAGGAGTTATAGGTGAAAAATCTACTAATAACATAAGATTACATTTATGGGTAAGAAATAATGCTACAGTTTATTTTAATAAACCAATCTTTAAGGTTGGCCTTCATGAATCTTTAAAAAAAGAAAACAAAGATGAAATAGAATATTTTCTATGGTCAAAAGTATTCAACAGAAAAATATATAGAAGTAAAGCTTCAGATATAGCAATGACTTTTGGAGATGAAAATAATCTGGAAGGTTATTTTTACCAGAATTTTTTCATCTATAATCTTTTTACATTTCGGGATTATTTTTGCACGCCTGATGATCTTATTATTGCCTATAATAACAAAGTTTCTTTCGAAACAAGAGCAATTGCTTTAAACTGGAAAATAAATCATAATCTGGTAAATAACAATCAAACAGCTTATGTAGAGTATTCGTACAATTACAAAGATGGTTTTAATCCTTATGTAATAAATGGCTCTAATTATGGAAATATTCTAAAGACAGGCTGGAAAAATCCTCCTGCAATAATCACTGTAAACCATGAAATGTACTATAACGAAAATTATGTTCCTATGAAAATAACTATAAAAAATATATATAAAGTCCCTTTGCGTTATATATATATATTCCAGGATGGTGCTCTTATGTCTGATCGTACATTTCTCGAAAAAGACCTTGTATTTCATCAGGAAAACGTTCATCAATACTGGGATGATGGCGAGTATGACTGTGCCAGATTATGGAAAATAGACAAAAAAAATAGAAAGAATAAAAATAACTGGATGGGTATGTATAATGATAGGAATGATAAACTTTTTGCCGGCACTTACGCGCCTCCTGAATCAAAAGGTGTAAGATGGCATGCTACCTGGGACAGCACTAAGCCAGCAACACTGATAAATGAAAACAAGAAATTTGTTTCCTATATAGATCATTATACAATACTACTGAAGCCTTCATCTATGGGAAAATATAACAAAAAAAAAATCTGGCATGATGACTGGTTTAAATTTGAAAATTTGTTAAATCATGTAAATACACCGGATGATAAAGACAAATATGATAATCCATATGGTAAAATACATGGAACTGCTATAGACTTTGGAATAATTAATCCGGGAGAAGAAAGAACTCAAATAATTGTTAAGATAATGTTTTCAGGATATAAAGACAGGGAGGATATGCATAAAAAAATAATGGAAATAATTGCAAGAATTCCTTATTATAATATTCCTTCCTATGATCTTGACAACTGAGGAAGGATAATTTTAATGTGTGGCATAGCTGGAATTATTGGTAAAAAAGATAATATTCCTGTAAAAGAATCTTTAAACATCTTTAAACATGCATTATTTCACAGGGGGCCTGATGAATATGGAGAGTATACAGGTCAAAACTGTGGTTTTATAAACCTTCGCCTTTCAATAGTAGATATTGCAGGTGGCAGGCAGCCTATTTTTAATGAAGATAATACAATAGGAATCGTTTATAACGGAGAAGTATATAATTATAATGATATTAAACAGGATCTACTTAAAAAAGGATATATATTCAAAACAAATACAGATACTGAAGTTATCCTGAAAAGTTATGAAGAATATGGTATTGAAGCATTCAATAAATTTAATGGAATGTTTGCTTTCTGTATATGGGATAATAAAAAAGATATTATTTACCTTGTTCGTGATTATTTTGGAATAAAGCCTCTTTATATTTATGAAGATGATAAAAAGATAATTTTTTCCTCTGAATTAAAAGGAATTCTTGCAATACCGGATATAGATTTAAGCCTGGATCCTTCAGGTTTTCAGGATTACTTGATATTCAGATATATTCAGGCTCCCTACAGTTTTTTTAAGAAAATAAAACGACTGGAAGGAGGAACATATATTGAAATTAAAAATGGTAAAGCCACCAGTTACAGATACCGGGATATATCTTATAAAGATACGTATCCTTATAAAGACATAAATGAATTTAAAGAAGAATTACTTGAGAAAATAAAAAAAGCTGTAAAATCTCAATTAATGGGAGAAGTTCCAATAGGAGTATTACTCAGTGGCGGTATCGATTCAAGTACGATTGCCTATCTTATACATAGTTGGGGAGCAAACCTGACAACATTTAATATAGGTTTTCCTGAGGTCAATGAATTCGAATATTCAAGGGAAGTGGCAAAAAAATATAATCTTCAGCATATAGAAGTATTAACTACAGCAGAAGAATTAATAAAAAACTTTGATAATATCATTCTTTCACTTGATGAACCAATTGCAGATCCTGCCTGTCTGCCTCTTTACATTCTATGTGAAGAATTAAAAAAACACGTAACAGTTGTACTTTCAGGTGAAGGCGGAGACGAAATCTTTGCCGGATATCCTCAATATAAACAGATGATGAGTGAAGATATACCATATAATAAAAGATTTGAATTATTTTTAGAAAAAAGCTGGTATTTTAATAATCATCTAAAATTCTTAAAAGATCCCTTTATGGCTCCACATAATCTGAGATACAGAAAATATTTTGAGGAACAGCCTTTATTAAACGGCATGATGGCCTATGACATGAAAACCTGGATGCCGGAAAACCTTATGATGAAAGCAGATAAAATCCTCATGGCCCATTCCCTGGAAGGAAGGTTTCCTTTTCTTGATAGAGAACTGTTCGAATATACGTCACAGCTGCCACAGTGTTACAAATTACATCCAGACGGAACTGCAAAGTGGATATTAAAGGAAATTATCCATTCCCATCTGCCTGAAAGAATAATAAATAGACCTAAAATGGGTTTTACTGTTCCTGTTGATAAATTATTAGAATCATTAAAACCTCTGGTGCTAGATGTATTTAATTCCCTGTCATCTACACCTCTTCCGGACATATTAGATATAGAATATATGAAAAATTATGTTAATAATTATTATAAAGGACATAATATTTCATCTTTACAGATATGGAGTTTATTTGTTATGTCTTACTGGTTCAGTTATGCTTTTCCCGGATATAAAAACAGTGTTTCTAATCTTTTAGAAAAAATAGAAATTAACCGGATAAATAAAGAATTATCCAGAAGAAATGTATTTCGGAGACGTGATAGAATAAGATGTGAAATAGCAAAACCATTTTTAAAAGGCAAAGGTATAGAAATAGGAGCAGGAAATTATCCGCAAATTATTCCACAGGGGATTGTTGTTGAACACTTTGATAAAAGAACAGATAAAGAATTAAAAGAATATTTTGATGTAGATAAAATAGAAATAAATAATATTTATCCATTGGAAATACTTCCTGAAAGATTTCCTGATGGAGCAGATTTCTTGATAGGCCATAATGTACTGGAGCATGTCTCCAATCCTATAAAAACTCTTATTGAATGGAATAGTTATGTAAAAAACGGAGGAGTTGTTATTATCTCTGTCCCACATCCTGATTATTGCCCTGATAAAGGAAGGCTTATTCCGCCATTTGAACATATACTGTCAGACTATTTACTGGATAGAGATGATAATAATTTCGAGTCAAGAGAACATTTTTATTCCTTTAGAACAGGCTGGATAGATGAAGGTTTTGCAAAAGGCATGGATAAAATGGAATTTGCTAAACTGTCCAATGAACATATAAAAAATAAAGAGATGGAAATACACTGGCATGTATTCAGCGAAGAGCTGTTAAAAAATATAATAATTACATCCGGATATGTAGGTAAAAGAAAAATCAATATAGAACTGATAGCCACGCCGGATAATTCAAACAATAATCTCATTACAGAAGGAGATATTATCTGTATTTACAGAGTTGATTTATTAGAAGACAACAAACAGGATAATAAAATAATAAAAGAAATCAATAAAATAGAGGAAAAAAATAAAATCTGGTCTGGATAAAGTCAATATTGCTATAAAAAGATTAAATACGGAAGGGTAAGTTATGGAACTTGAAGGGAAACTCATTACCGGGGAAAATAATACAGATGAAGGTAAAGTTTACCTGGTTGAAAATGGATTAAAAAGATGGATCGTAAGTCCGGAAATTTTTGAAAAATTAAAATTTAAATGTTATGATATAAAGAAAATTCCTTATACAGAGCTATCTGCAATTCCCAGTGGTAATTTAATTGATAAAAAGACTTTTAAATCTAAATATGAACTTCAAGTTGATAAAACTATCAAAGAGCTTCATGAATATGGAGAAAGAGTTTCACATTTATATAAAAACAACTGTTATTTTGCTCACCTATCTTTATATTATCTAGCAACACAATTTATTAAAGGAAATAAAATACTTGATGCAGGGTCAGGTTGTGGATATGGTACAGCCTACCTCGCCGATATAAATAGAGATTACGAAGTTATTGGGCTGGAAATAAGTGAAAAAGCTGTTGAATTCAGTAAAAAAACTTTTGTCAGGTCAAATTTGACTTATAAACAAATGGATCTAGAGCATATAACTGGTTTTACTGAAGATTATTTTGATTTTATTTACTGTTCAAACGTAATGGAACATATTGAGAATACCCAGGATTTTTTATCATGTCTTTGTGAAATATTAAAACCTGACGGTCTTTTACTTATAATTGTTCCTATAATAATATGTAAAATTCAAAGAGATGATAATATTGGAATATCACAACATCTAAATATATGGTCTCCCAGACAGTGGAAATATGTTTTAAACAAATACTTCAGGCAAATACTGTGCTATACTCATATTAACAGATCCGGCATAGATATTGGAGATTTTAACAATACACCAGAAGAAACTACTATTACAGAAAAAGATTTTATTTTAAAAGAAGTAGAACTTGAAGAACTATATAAAAGTCCTTCTTTTGGGGCAGTCTTCCTATGTAAATATCCAAAAAAATCAAAGGAAATTGTAAAGATAACCTTTCTTGATGACTCATTTACAAGACCTCGCCCGGTTGTAGCTCAGTGTAACTGCCTTTCTCATCTAAATGAAATATATGGACATACAAAAATAATACAGACTTTTATTACTGACAGAGAACTCTGCCAGATTGACATATTATTTGCTACATTCAATAGAACAAATAATAAAGATATAATCTTTCATTTAAAAAATGATTTAAATAATAAAGAAACATTAGTAACAAAAAAAATAAATGCTTCCTGTATAAAGGATAATTCATGGGTTCAGTTTACTTTTAATCCTGTAAAATCTAATATTACTAATAAATATTATATAATTATAGAATCGCCTGAAGCTACTCCTGGAAATACTGTAACAATAAGAACGTCAGATATAAAATGTTTCCAGCTCGGCGAACTTTATTATAATGATAGTCTGATGGATTTTGACATAGCGTTCAAGGTATTTGATAAGATTTCAGTAGAGGAGCATATTATTAATACCAGATATAATAATAGTAAACATGAAGGTCATTTTGTTCAAGGTGAAACAGATGTAAAAATATATTTAATAGAATGTTCTGAGAAAAGACTGGTTACCTCGCCTGATATTTTAAAAAATCTGGCTATAAAGACAGATAATATAATAACTATTCCAGATAATGAATTACAATTTATTCCAGAAGGAAAACCTTTTGGAATAGATTGTAATATGATTAGATATAAATTAAGCAAAGAATTTTTAAAAGGGAGAGGTTTAGAGATAGGGGCAGGAGCTTACCCTCAGCAAATTCCGGAAGGAGTATTCTGTGAGTATTTTGATAAAAAAAATGAAAATGAAAGAGAGATAAAAAAAACCTATTCATTAAAAGTCTTTAGAGAGAGATTTCCTGATGGGGCAGATTTCTTGATAGCCCATAATGTGCTGGAACATACATCCAATCCCATTAAAACCCTTATAGAATGGAATGATTATGTAAAACCAGGCGGTACAGTGGTTATTTCTGTCCCTCATACAAATTATTGTCCTGATAGAGGAAGGCTTATCCCACCATTCGAACACATATTACTGGATTATTTACTTGATAGAGATGATAATAGTTTTGAATCCAGAGAACATATATATTCTTTTATTATGGGTTGGATTGATGATGGTTTTGCTAAAGATAAAGATAAATTTTATATAGCTCAGAAAGCTCATGAATGTGCAAAAGCAAAAGAAAACGAACTGCACTGGCATGCTTTTGATGAAGATTTATTTGAAAAAGTGGTAAAAGCTTCAGCTCTTTTCGGGAATAAAAATATAAGTATAAAATCAAAAACAAATCCATTAACTTGTAATAACGAATTAAAAACTAATGGAGATATTATTTATATTTACAGGGTAGATAATTATTCAAATATTCTTCTAAAAGATAAATTAATTATAGAAGAATTATCACAAATTCAAGAAAAATTTATAAAAGTTATAAAAACAATAAATAAAATATCATAATATGTCAAACGCGCCAACAATATAGTTTTTACATAATTTCACCTTTTCATTTAAATATTACAACAAGGGGTATACTGTGTTTTTATTAAACTCACTGTTACAAAAAATGGGTAAGTCCGATACAAAATGCAGCTATATACGTATTTTGTATATATTAATCTTAATACTGGGAATATATAATTTCTGGTTATTACGTTATTATTACTGGAATATTACTGACGAACCTATCTTTTCCGACATGAGTGGTTTTGAAGGTGTTGCAAGAAACATTTTAAAAAATGTTGATTTTAGCTGGAATGATTTCTGGAGAACCTACAATCCTCCAACACTGGCTCTATTGAGAGCTTTGCAGATAACCATTCTGGGAGATTCCATCAGTATGTGGCAGTTATTTCAAACACTTATAAGTTTTACAGGTTTACTCTGGCTGATGTATGAAATAATGAAAATAACCCAGAGACCCTGGCTGGCCTTATTACTATTATGGACGGTTTCATTAAGTAAATCATCTATTTTCTGGAGTCTGAAACTGGCCAGAGAAAGTATGTCTGAAGCATTTATTTATTACTCTATAGCCATATCTCTTTCAGCTTTACGAAATAAAAAGCCTTTATTATTTTTTTTAACAGGTTTTATTTATATGATAACAGTGTTTAATAGAACAAATTTTATATTGATACTCCCAATTTTTATATTTTCTTTTCTCATATATGAAGTTTACTATAATAGAAAAATGTGTAATAAAAAAATTCTTTTTCTATGTATGTATTATTTATTAGGCATATCTATTGTATGGTTTCCCTGGATTATAAGATCATATAATCTTTATGGGCATATAATGTTACTCACAACCCAGGGGCCTTATAGTTTTTTATGGGAACTGGGTGATATAAAAATAAAAGATGAGACAGGAAAAGAAGTAACAAAAAATTGTAACATTCTGCAGAATGAAGCTCCTGAACAATTTCCTAATGATTATGAAGCATCAATATATGCAAATAAATTTGTAAAACAATGGTTAAAAAACAACTGGAGAAAATATCCAGGCATTATTATTATGAGATTATGCAGGACTATTAATGACAGAACTATTTATCTTACCAAAGTGTCCCGCACCGAGCTTTATCCAGATATATTAAATTATTTTTTAATTGATAAAAAACCTTTACTGATAATTTTCGGTCTAGCAGGATTAACCATTTTAGCAATAAAATTTTCTTATTTATATATCTTCCTGTTTATATCTATTTCATCGTGGATGACAGCCTGTCTTTTTTTAGGTTATCCAAGAATGCTTGAACCGGTAATACCAGTCTTTTTATTTGGTAATTTTGCATGGTTCTTACTTCTAGATGAGTTATCGTTTATAAAAAAATTTCGCAGTACGTTTTTAATAATATTTTCATTATCTTCAATTGTAATAACAGGAATAACCTTTATTGCCATAACGGGTACATTCAATAAAGATGATGATTTTCTAAAAAACGCCATTAAAAACGGAGGATATCAAGAATGGTCAAAGGGAAGCAATTTCATAAATCCTGCATCAAATGACTTTATAGCAGATAATTGGTTCGTTAATAAAGAAGAAGGAAATGGCAGAACGCCTTCAATCAATATAAAACGTTCTACGACAATACCTCCTGCCAGCAAATCTCCTTTCAGTTGTGAAGTAGAGGTAACAGATAAAGGTAAGGAAGACAATACTACCAGTTACTGTATAGTTCAATCAATAGATGACTTCAAAAGGTTTAAAGATAAAACTATCTCTTGTAGTTTATGGATAAAAGCTCCTGCAGATTCTACCATAGGTATTGATCTAGTCGATGGTATTAAGCATAATATAACTGTGCTTAATGTCACATATCAATGGAAATTGTATAAATTTGAAGGTATTAACATTAATGATATTACCTATTTAAAATTTATAATATGGTTTTCTTATAATAAACACTTCGGATTCCCTGAGAATAAAAATCCTGTAACAGGTTCGTATTTCATCACACAGGTTCAGCTAAATAAAGGAGAAGAGGCATTGCCCTATGAAAAATAGCATAAAATTATTACTCTATAAAATAGCCAATTGTATATACCAAAAAAACTATTTTCTCTATAAACCACTCTATTTTTATTATAAAAAAATCAGTGATAAAGAGAAAATAGATTTTCTCAAGAAAGAAATCAAAACAGGCATGAGAGTTCTTGACATAGGAGCGAACATAGGATTTTACACAGTTTTATTTTCAATGTGGCTTGGTAAAGAAGGCTCTGTTCATGCTTTTGAACCTGACATGCTGAACTTTAAATATTTGAAAAAAAATACAGAAGGAGCAAAAAATATATATATAAATAATAAGGCTATCGGTGCAAAATCAGAGAAAATACATCTTTATCAATCGAAAAATTTGAATGTAGACCATCAGACATATGACAGTGGAGAAAACAGACCTTTTATTGAAATAGACTCTTTATCAATAGATGATTATTTTAAAAATAATGAAAAAATAGATTTAATAAAACTAGATATACAGGGATACGATTATTTTGCACTCTGTGGCATGAAAGATACTATTAAAAGATCAGGTAAAGTAATAATACTGGGAGAATTCTGGCCATATGGTCTGTATAAATCGGGAGTCAGACCTGAAGATTATATTAAATTACTGGAAGAGTCAGGATTTAAGATAGAATTTTTCAATAAAAAAAGGAATTATGAAAAAGAAATTAATAATAAATACTTTTATACGGATTTTTATGGACAGAAAGATATATAAAAGTCTATCTATGTGTAATATAAGGAGAAATAGAAAATGATTACAAAAGAAAAAAAGATGGTTATGGAATATATGGACAGAATAGCTCCATATAGAGACAGGTGGATAGAAAAGAATGAATATTATTATAAAGATCTGGCAAAATTTCTAAGATTTACCATACCGGAATACAGCAGTGTAATGGAAATCGGGTGTGGAACAGGTTACCTGTTAAACAGTATAAAACCCGGTAGAGGAGTGGGTATAGATCTGTCGGAAGAGATGATTAAAATAGCACAGAATAAATACAGCCATCTTGAATTTATTCAGGGTGATGCAGAAAATATACAGATGGATGAAAAATTTGATTTCATAATTATTTCTGATACGGTCGGTTATTTTGAAGATGTTCAAAAAGCTTTCCAGGAATTACATAAACTATGTAATGAAGATACAAGGATAATTATTACATATCATAATTTTTTATGGCAACCTGCTCTGACATTGGCTGAATTTCTTGGGCTAAAAATGTCACCTAAAAAATTAAACTGGCTAAATCTGGATGATATATCCAACCTTCTTTCTCTGGCAAATTTTGACATTATAAAAAAAGGAAGAAGATTTATATGTCCTAAATCTATCCCGGTAGTTTCAAATTTTTTAAACAAATATATTGCCAACCTCCCTTTATTCAATAATTTCTGCATAACAGGCTATGTGATAGCCAGACCATCTATATCTAATCCTGCAGACAATGATTTATTCAGTGTCAGTGTAGTAATACCGGCAAGAAATGAAAAAGGAAATATTGAACATGCCGTTAACAGAATACCTCACATGGGAAGACATACAGAAATTATTTTCGTAGAAGGTAATTCAACTGATAATACTCTGGAAGAGATTAAAAGAGTATGTGAAAAATACTCCGGTAAATATGATATAAAATATACAGTTCAAAATGGTAAAGGAAAGGGTGATGCAGTCAGGAAAGGTTTTTCTATTGCAAAAGGAGATATTTTTATGATTCTGGATGCAGACCTGACAGTACCGCCGGAAGATTTGCCAAAATTCTACAATGCTATTTCTACAGGAAAAGGAGAGTATATAAACGGTTCCCGTCTTGTTTATCCTTTAGAAAAAGATGCAATGAGAACGTTAAATATGCTTGGAAATATATTCTTTTCTATAATGTTTACCTGGCTTTTAAGTCAGAGACTTAAAGATACTCTGTGCGGAACAAAAGTTATTTCGAAGAAAAACTATGAAAAAATAATATGTAATAGAAAGTATTTTGGTGAATTTGATCCATTTGGAGATTTTGACCTGATATTTGGCTCTGCCAAATTAAATCTGAAGTTTGCAGAGATTCCTATAAGATATAAATCAAGACAGTACGGTTCTACTAATATATCCCGTTTTATACACGGGTGGTTACTGATAAAAATGGTATTCTTTGCTATGAATAAAATTAAATTTATATAAATATGGATAAGCTAACAAAACACCGCCATATCTGGAAAAACAAGAAAATTCTCAGGATTATTTATACAGAATGGTACAGAAAAATTTTAGAAGATATTAATAAAGATGGAATTACCGTTGAGCTTGGTTCCGGGAGCGGTAATTTTAAAGAATTCAAGCCAGAAATAATTTCATCTGATATTGAGTATTCTGAATGGCTGGATATATGTTTTAATGCTCATAATATGCCTTTTAAAAGTAACAGTATTTCCAATATTATAATGATTGATGTACTACACCATTTAAGTAATCCTGTAGGTTTTTTAAAAGATGCCTCTCTGTCTCTAAAAAAAGAAGGGAAGATAGCTATAATAGAGCCATATCCTTCTCTTTTTTCTTTAATAATATATCGCTTATTTCATCCTGAACCCTTTTTAATGAATATAGATTATTTCAGTAAGATAGAAGAAGGGGATAAGAAAGATCCATGGGAAGCAAATCAGGCTATATCTTATTTATTATTTTTCAAACATAGAAAAAAATTATTAACATTACTTGAGAAAGATTTTACTCTTATAAAATGTGAGAGAATGAGCAGTATATTATATCCTGCATCAGGTGGCTTTGAACATAAATCTATGATTCCTGATTGTTTAATTCCTTTATTTCATTTTTTTGAATCCTTATTATCACCTTTCCTGTTACTTTTTGCTTTCAGATGTTATATTGTTCTTAAAAAAAAATAGAGCTATCACAAATTATAAGACGGAATTCTATTAATGATATTATTAACTTTTTCATGCATATCCTGCCTGTTCTGGTATCCGGTAAACATTATTTTAACAATTACCTGGGTCTTTTCTTCTCCCGGATTAAGATTGCCAAAATCAATGGCAGTTCCATGCCATTTCCACTGATAATTATCATAAAGATTATTTTCATTTGGTGTATCTACATAATAAAGTAAATTCTCAAATTTATACCAGTCTTGAATAATCTGCTGTCCATCCAACTGATAATCCAGTAAACAATCTATTGCCTGAGTTTGCAGGGTATTTTCAAAATTAGAAGATTGTAAAGAAACATTTTTCAAATCATCCCATGTGGCATGATATCGTATTCCATCAGCTTCCGGTGGAGCATAAGTAGCTGCAAATATACCTCCATTAGAATCATTATACATTCCAACCCAGTTATTCTTATTATTTCTATTAGACTCATCTATGGTCCATAATCTTGCATAATTACATTCGCCGTCATCCCAGTATTGATGAACATTTGTCTGAGCTATTGACACATCCTGGTCGGTCATCCATGCCCCATCCTGAAGAAAGTAAATAAATCTGAGTGTTTCAGAATAAGTATTCCTGACAGTTATTTTCATTGGAACATAACTTTCTTTATAGTAAAGTTCATGACTTACTGAAATATCAACAGGAGGAGGTTCCATGGCTGTTTTTTCTATTAATATTTCCGGTGTGAGTGAATTGAAGCCAGAGCCATCAGTATAATATAATGGACCCATAAAACTAGACACAAAAATCGGAAGGATTAAGTTTCAAAA
>DAIOEN010000002.1:0-100057 GCA_036746235.1 Vulcanimicrobiota bacterium
AGAAGATTTTGATTAAATTCTCACGTAACATTTGCCCTGTTTCCCCCAAAATACCTAAGAAACTTGGAAGGCCCAAAGGAAGCTTATCCAAAAAGACAAAGCTTGCAGGCAAAGAGGGGATTATAAAGGATTTTCTTAAAAATAGGGTATCCGTATGTGCCATCGGAAGAATTTTAAATGTTAATAGGATGACTGTTTCGAGTTTTATTAAAAGTAGGAAGCTGAGAGAAACATTTTAAGAAAATGAGAAATGTTTTGGGCTAAAATGACTTTGTCTTACTATATATGAGAATTTAACTAAGAAACATTTACCCTGTTTCCCCCGAAATACCCCTCCTTTTGCTTTCATTTTTTTTTGTGTTGAAGAATTCAACATGAAGATTTCCCCCGAAATACCCAAGATCATTGAAGCAAAGGGTTTTATAACTTTTACCTGATTTCTCAGGTGCTGAAACCCTTTGCTATTACTGACAGAATCGCCTTAACGCCACAAACCGACGAAATGATCCTGGTACCACTTACAGAATTAATAATTTTTTTCTTACATTTAATCGGAAATATCCTTCATCTGCCAGGTATTCTGGTCTGGTCGCTTCAAAGGAATGTATATCGATTTCGAAAACAGCAGGCTCCTCAATGTTATATAGCTCTGTGTTTTCAAAGACTTTTTCTTTATTATATAAAATATTTATCTCCCTTATTTCATTGAATATATCATCAGATGATGCATATGTTAGCTCTATACTCAATTTTTCCGCCAATTTTTTTATAAGCTGCCAGTTTTCAAGACCGGTTTTTGAATTAAATATTTTATTAAATTTCTGAACCCTTCTGTCACAGGCAGTAAAAGTTCCTTCTGTTTCTATATAAACGGAAGAAGGAAGAATTATATCTGCTTTTTCTGCAGTTTCCGTCATGAAATAATCATGAACCATTAAGAACTCCAGACCTCTTATATACTCCATATTCTTACCTTCACATAAAGGATTTTCCCCGAAGATAAGCGCTGCCTTTATTTCATTATTTTTCATTTTCTTCAGTAGATCTACCGGTTTAAATATTTCCTGTAAATTTAAATTCCACTTTTTAGAAAGATTATCTATTTTCTCTCTTTCTCCATATTTTATATATCCTGGTAAATAGTAAGGTATAAAGCCCATATCCAGAAGTCCTGCAGAATTACAGTAATCTCTTACTATTATCAGGTGTTTTTCTTTGCCGATTTTTCCTGTAACCATAAGGAGATTTCCGATAGCTTTGAGGTCTCCCCTGGCTTTTTCTTTATGACTGTCAATATTATAAATTACTGTAACATGTTTATTTTCCATAAGGTCACACAGTGTAAGGAGTTTATTTTTATCAACTCCTGTTATGCGGGAACTGTAATCTAAATTGAACTGACTTATAGACTGTTTGAAGATTTCAAAATTTTCTCTTTTTATGAAGTCTTTTTCTATATTACCTTTTTCGATTAACTCATTTATAATACCGTTTATCAGTACAGTATTTGTTCCCCTTCTGGAATCGAGCCAGAGGTTTGAATATTTTGTCAAATGTATGTCGCCGGAATTTATAACAACAAGTTTTACTCCTTTTTTTACTGCCTCTTTTATTTTCAATTCCATTATCAGATTTTCTTCTGTCAGATCTGAATTTATAACAACTATAACATCAGATCTTTCAAGAACATCAGTAGTGGCAGTAGAAGTAGTAATGCCGAAAGAATAATCAAGACTGTCCTGTTCAATACCGTTTAACATACCTGTAAAAGTGTGGACATTATTTGTTCTGAGTCCGACTCTTGCGAATTTCTGCAGTAAATATAATTCTTCATTGGACATTTTGGGAGAACCGAATATAGCCACTGATTCAGGGCCATATGTGTCGATTATATGTTTTATTTTCCCTGCCGTTATATTCAGAGCTTCATCCCAGTTTGATTCTGACAGAGTTCCATTATGTCTGACCATCGGTTTCACGAGTCTTCCTTTATCGAGGAGATAACGATAACCAAATCTCCCTCTCGCACACAGGTAACCTCTGTTATGTGTAGTATCTTCTCCGTTTTCTACAGAAAAAATATCTTCTGTGACTACATTAAAGGTCAGATTACATCCGGCGGAACAAAAGCTGCATATGGAAGGTACTTTTTCTGTGACCCATGGGCCGGGTTTTTTGAGTAAACTTTTTTCTGTAATTGCTCCCGTAGGACAGGCAGATATGCAGTTACCGCAGTTTATACATCCTGTTTCAAGCAATTCTTTCTCCATGGCAGGTTTTACTACGGATTTAAATCCTCGGTATACAAAGCCCAGGGCTGACACATTAAGGATCTGTGCACAGGTCCTCACACATCGTCCGCAGGAAATACATTTATTCGGATCAAGAGTTATAAAGGGATGACGGCCATCTACTTTATATTTTCTTACTTCTCCTATAAATTTTGATATGTCTATGTTGTATTCTGTAGCATATTGTTTCAGTTTACAATCAAAAAGAGCAGAACATCCGCATGTCAGACATCTGGACGCTTCAAGTTCTGCCTGTTCCGGCCTGTAACCCAGCTCAACTTCTTCAAAGGTTTTAATCCTTTTCTCAGGAGGCAGTTCAGGCATAATTTCTCTTTTAATTTTTTCATAATCTGTAAATTCACTTTCTGAGATGTCGCCAAATACATCCTTAGAGCTAAAAAATTCCTTTTTCACAGGTGTAACTTTGCCGGTTTTTAAAAATTCATCTATCGATTCTGCAGCTATGTGACCATGTGCTATGGCATCAATCGCCACAGCAGGCCCTGTAGCCACATCGCCTCCGGCGAATACGCCAGGTATTGATGTTTCGAAACTGTTCATGTCGATAGATATGGTATTCCATTTTGTAATTTTCAGTTTCTCATCTTTTTCAAGACCGTCAAGTTCTACCTGCTGCCCTATGGCAGATATTACAAAATCACAGTTGAGAACATATTCAGAACCGCTTACTGGAACAGGTCTCCGTCTTCCGCTTGCGTCAGGTTCGCCAAGGCCCATTTTTATACATTCAATTCCTTTAAGTCTTCCCTCTTCCTTTACAAGCTTTACGGGAGCAGAAAGGAATATTATTTCTACTCCTTCATGAAGTGCTGCTTCTATTTCCATATTATTGGCAGGCATTTCCTGTCTTGTTCTTCTATAAAGTATGATAACTTTTTTTGCACCATATCTCAGAGCTGTTCTTGCTGCGTCAATGGCAGTGTTTCCGCCTCCTACCACTACTACTGTGCCGTAAATGGAAACTTTACCGGGGAATTGAGAATTATATAGAAAATCTATACCTGAAATTACTTCTTTTGTACTATCCTCTTCAGGGACTCTCATCTTATTGGCGCCCTGTGCTCCCAGGGCAAGATATATCGAGTTAAAACCGTCTTTAAAGAGACTGTCTATAGTAAAATCCTTACCTATAGATGTTCCCGTTTTTATTTTTGCCCCTAAATCTGTAATCCATTTAATTTCTCTTGCAAGTACTTCTTTCGGAAGTCTGTATTCAGGAATACCCCACAGTAACATACCGCCCAGTCTCTCATGCTTTTCAAATATTGTTACATCATAGCCTTTCAAAATAAGATAATAGGCACAGGTCAGTCCCGAAGGTCCTCCTCCTACTATGGCAACTTTTTTACCATTTTTTTCAGGTAATTCAGGTGTCCATGGGTCTTCCATATCTATATCGGAAGCGTATCTCTTAAGATAATCAATTCCCAGTGGCTCATCGACTTTATTTCGTCTGCATGATACTTCACATTCCCTGACACATACACGGCCGCACACGAGAGGTAAGGGGTTATTTTGTTTGATGAGTCTTACTGCTTCTCTGTATTTTCCCATAGACATAAGTCCTATATAACCCTGTATATCAACACCTGCAGGACAGGTATTTTTACATGGCCCTATACAATCGGCATAATGATTGGACAGGAGAAATTCCAGCGCCATTTTTCTAGAATCTCTTATTCTCTCATTATTTGTATGTATAACCATTCCGTTACTTACGGGATTACAGCATGACGGAACAAGTTTGTTAAGTCCTTCTACCTCTACGACACAGAGGTAACATGAGCCATAGGGAGGGAGTTTGGGGTCATAACACAGATGAGGTATGTCATCAATATTATGTTCCCTTGCAACCTCCAGAATAGTTTTATTATTTTCCGTAATTATTTCCTGACCGTTTATAGTAATTTTTACTGTGTTCATTATGAGAACCTCCGAAATCTATTTTAAAAGCTTAAATATAAATCTTAAAGACTGTCTGAATAGATCATTGTTTAAGAACTGCATCAAACTTACATGTATCGAAACATTTTCCGCATTTAATGCACCTGTTCTCGTCAAGCATATGGGCTTTCTTCTTTTCTCCTGTAATTGCATTTACAGGACAGACTCTGGAACAGGCAGTGCAGCCTGTACATTTCTCAGGAATAATAGTAAATCTCAGGAGGGCAGAACAACTGGCTGCAGGACATTTCTTATCATGTATATGTGCTTCATATTCTTCTCTGAAATATTTGATTGTTGTAAGTACAGGGTTGGGAGCAGTCTGCCCGAGGCCGCAGAGAGTATTATCTTTTATTTTCTGCCCGAGATCCAGAAGTGTTTCTATATCTCCTTCTTTACCTTTTCCCTCTGTTATCCTCTCCAGAATTTCAAGCATTCTCTTCGTTCCTATGCGACAGAAAGTACATTTACCGCATGATTCATTCTGTGTAAAATTGAGGAAAAACCTTGCCACATCGACCATACATGTAGTTTCATCCATTACAACAAGACCGCCTGAACCCATAATTGCTCCTGTTTTATTTATCTGCTGATAATCAATCTGAAGTTCTTCCATAGAGGCAGGGATACAACCTCCTGAAGGTCCTCCCATCTGAACGGCTTTAAATTTTTTATTTTCTTTGATGCCGCCGCCAATTTCATGAACTATTTCTTTTATTGTTATACCCATAGGAACTTCCACAAGTCCTCCCCTGACAATCTTGCCTGCCAGAGCAAAAACCTTGGAACCTTTACTGTTGTCTGTCCCCATGGAAGCAAAGGCATCTGCACCGTTCAGTATTATCCAGGGTATATTGGCAAAGGTTTCTACATTATTTATATTTGTAGGTTTTCCCCAGAGACCTTTATTGGCCGGGAAAGGAGGTCTGAATCTCGGCGTGCCCCGTCTTCCTTCAATAGATGCAATAAGGGCAGTTTCTTCTCCGCAGACAAAGGCTCCTGCTCCTTCTTTTATTTTTATCTTGAAACTCATATTTGAACCGAAGATATGTTTTCCCAGGAAACCTTTATCTTCAGCCTGTTTTATTGCTTTCTTGAGTCTTTCTATTGCTTTCGGGTATTCTGCACGAACGTATATATAGGCTTCATCTGCTCCTATGGCACAGGCACAGATTATCATTCCTTCAATTACAGAATGAGGATCACTTTCAAGGACACTTCTATCCATGAATGCTCCGGGATCTCCTTCATCTGCATTGCATATAACATATTTTTTTCCTCCCTGTGCCTGACGGCAGAATTTCCACTTCAGACCGGTGAGAAATCCTCCGCCTCCCCTGCCTCTTAAACCTGATTTTTCAACTATATTTATAACTTCCTCCGGAGAATATTCTCTTATAACTTTTTCTATTGCTTTATATCCGTTACATGCCATATATTCTTCTATGGAATTAGGATTTATAAGACCGCAGTTTCTGAGAACTATTCTTTTCTGTTTATGAAAAAATGAATCGTCCGGGAGTGTTACAGGCCCTTTTACAAGCCATTCATTAACAGGGTTATCTTTTATTACATGTTCTTCTATTATTTTATTTATTTTATCAGGTGTAATGTCACCGTAAATATAACGGGAACCATTACCGTTACTTAATTCTACAAGTACTTCTCTATAGCACATACCGATACATCCCGTTTCGGCAAGTTCTATATCCAGATTATGTTTTTTTATTTCATCTTTTAACGCACTGTAAACCTTTTCACCACCTGCAGATATACCGCAGGTACCCATACCTACTGTAATTTTCTTCATAAATTTTAAACCTCGCCTTTTTCTATTTTAAATTTTTATAATCTCTCAGGATTTTCTTCACTTTCTGTGGAGTCAATCTCCCGTAGGTTTCATTATTGATCATTATAACAGGTGAAAGGGAACAGCAACCAAGACAGGCAACAGATTGATATGTAAAGAGTCCGTCTTCTGTAGTTTCATCATACTTTATACCAAGTTCTTCCTCAATGGCTTCATTTATTTTCTTTGCATTGTTTACATGGCACGCCGTGCCATTACATATCTTAATCACATATTTCCCGATAGGTTTAAGACGAAACTGTGCATAAAAGGTTACTACTCCATATATGTCTGCCGGAGGAATACCTGTTATTTTACTTATGTAATTAATGGCAGATTCAGGTATATATCCGTATGTATCCTGAGCTGATTGAAGAAGCGGTATGAGAGTTCCGCTTTCTCCACCGTATTCCCATAACGCGACATTAAATGCCGGAAAATTTTCTTTTAATTTTACTTCCAATATTCGCACCTCCTGAAAAGTAATCCATGTGCTCCCAGTAGATAATATTATAATCAAAAAGGTAAATTAAAGCAACATTTATCAGATATCAAAAGGGTGTATAGAAAAAATTAAATTTTATATCTTTACATTTTTGTAAAAATAAGTGATAAAGAAAATGTAACGTTAGTAAAATAATAATAAAGGAGAATAAAAATATTATGATGGGTTTTAATCCTAATATAGCAGGTATGAACAATTACTATACACAGTTTGGAATGGGTGGCATGATGGGTATGGGACAGAGGCCACCGGTACCACAGATGATGATGCAGATGATGATGCAGATGATGCAGATGATGAGCGGAGGAGGAACTATGCCGATGATGGGCGGTATGCCCGGCATGGGTGGTATGGGTGGCTTCACTCCAATGTTAGGTGACAACATCGGGAATTTCATTGGTACAGCTCCCCGGGGTGGTGTTCCCGATGGCGTAACCAATCAGAATACAGACGGAGCTATTGCAGCAGAAACACCCGATACAGAAGCTCCACAACAGCAAACACCTGCACCTGCTGCACAACAGGCTCCGGCTCCTGCACAGCAAACACCGGCACCTGCTGCACAACAGGCCCCCGATACAGCCACACAGGGTAAAAAATCAGGACAGAAAACAGGGCCTCCTCCGGGGTATAAAACAATGAAAGGTAAAATTCCGCCGGAAGTGACTGCAAAAGCAAAAAGCTTGCTAAATCAACCTATGGGAACGGAAATTCCTTTCGAGGCAAACGGAAAGAAATATATGGCAAGGCTCGAAACTCATTATCATCCACAGGGATATGTAGGCGGCCCCAATGGCTTCCACAAAGGTGTTACTGTTTACGAACAGGCGTAAATATTAAATAAAAATGGCCGGTCTGAATAAAGATCGGCCATTTTTATAGAATCGTGCCAGAAAACCTCGTCACCTTGTGGGCGGGGTCATTGACTTAAAAGTTTTAACCTTTTCCTGATACGCTTATGTCATCGAATAACAGATGGGGAGAATAATAAGAATAGCTGAATTCATCAAGTTCCGGCTCTGTACCTATCATGCGGATATTGTCAAAGAATTTATATATATTGCCGGCAATCATAGAATCCATAGCCCTCCCGGCAATTTCTCCGTCTTTAACATAAAATCCTATACCTATATTTGCAGAAAGATCTCCTAAAATTATATTACCGCTGTGAGCTCCTACAAGGTAATCTGCGATTACTCCTTCTTTCATAGATGATATGAGTTCACTGTAAGAATGGTTTCCTGTTGCCAGAGCCATTGTTGATATATTGGGAGCAGGACTCATATCTATAGAAGCAGTCCAGAGACCTCTTTTATATCCGTTGCCTGAACTTCCGCTGCCATGTCTGGCTCCTGCAGAAAGATCAAAAAGAAAATTCTTCAGAACACCGTTCTCTATGAGATATTTCTTTTTAGTAGGAACACCTTCGTCGTCTATCGGTGAGGTGTGAGGGAAATAGTCTATAGTCGGATCATCTACTATGTTAAATACGGAAGGAAATATTTTCTCTCCCATTTTCTTTGTGAGAGGACTGGTTCCTTTCAGTATACTTTCACCGTTTATACCTTCTTTGAATCTATGAAGGAGAGCCCACATACACCGTGGTGTAAAGAGTACGGACATTTTCTTTGTTGGAACAGTGCAGGTTTTCTCCGTAAGTTTATATTCCCTGATAAGTTCATCGAGTTTTTCATCAGGAAATTTTGAAAGTTTCCCGGAAATATAGGTTCTGTTAACACCTTCTTTGCTTCCCTTTAGCAGACCTGTTACACCTATGTCAAGAAGAGTCTGCTGGTACGTTTCATCTTTGCCGTTAGAGTTAATCAACCTTGTATGTTTTACAGTTTTCTGTACATGAAGCTTCAGATGCATATCAGGTGCTTTAGATTCAGTTTTTTCAATTATTTCATCTGCCATAACGAGAAGTTCTTCAGGCCCCTGATAGGCAAGGTCCGGGTCAAAGCTCTGTCTTGTTGTTCCCGGTTCTACAGGGAAATGAAAATTTACTTTCTGGCCGTATTTGGCCGAAAGAAGAGCTTTCTCCGTTAATTCTGAGGCAACATCATAACTTGTTCCGCATGTATTTCCAAGCCGTCCGTCATGAATAACCCTGAGGCTGAATTCCTTTAAATCTCTATTTACTATATCATTGAATACTCCTCCGTCATATCTTACAAGGGTAGATTGAGTCATGACAGAAAGAATCTCTGCTTCATCTACTGATTTGAGAACAATATCTAACATTTTTTCCATACTACACACCTCCTATTACTACATCTTTAACCATCAAATGAGGGCCTCCATGACCTGAACTCCACAACATTTGCATCGGGCCCACACTGCCTTTACCGCATCCGCCTGACTCATCCATGGAAAAATCATTCCCTATTGCTACTATATTCTGTAATGTTTCAAAAAGATTACCTGTAATATTCAAATCCCTTACCATATCCCTGATCTGACCTTTTTCTATCATATATCCGTACTGAGCGCCAAAGGTGAACATATCGCCTATAGTCTGTCCTCCCTTATGGCCTATAAGATAAATTCCTTTATCTATTGAAGCAATCATTTCTTCAACACTCGAAGTCCCTCTTTCGACAAATATATTGGACATTCGAACTATCGGAGTAAAGGTGAAATCTACGGCTCTTGCATTTCCTGTTACAGGCTCATCGTAAACAGATGAAGTTATCCTTGAATGAAGTCTTCCTACAAGGATTCCGTCTTTAATAAGTAAGCTTTTCCGTGATGCCACTCCTTCATCATCATATATATAATGACCCGATACACCGGGGAAATTACCGGTATCTGAAATATTAAGGATTTCAGATCCCATTCTTCTTCCAATTCTCATTTCATTACGGATAGATTTATTATTTGCTATTGAATCTGCCTCGCTCAGATGGCCGAATGCTTCATGAGTGAATACACCGCTGATGGAAGGATCGAGAATAACAGTATAAACGCCGGAATGTACAGGTTTTGCAGATAATAAATCGAGTGCGATTTTAAGTTTTTTCTCAACATCACTATGGCGGTTTTTTAGTTTTCCATAATTATCACATGCGCCGAAATGTATAGAAGAACTCTGTATAATTCCATCGTCTCTTGCAGTTATACGGCCGTAAATAGCGCAGAAAACTTGTTCCTGATTTATACATGTTCCTTCTGTAGTCATAAAGAGTTTGTCTGAAGCATGTTCTTCATAATACATGGTGGCAGTTTGAATCTTTGGCACATCAAGGACAATATCCAGATATTCTTTAAGAAGATCCTTTTTTTCTTCAAGACTTATAGGCCTTGGATCGATTTCAGGATTAATTTTAACAGTATCTTTAACAACAGGCACAGAAGCAAGAGAAATTTTATCTTTTTTTCTTTTTCCGGTGCTTTTTGCCGATAGAACTGCTATGCTTACGGCATGGTCAAGGTTATCCATATCTGTCCATGAATTACACCCCATACCTCCGTCTGCTACTGCTCTTATATGGCCCCCAATCATCGTAGACTGGCTTATTTCTTTTAAATCGCGACCGGAAAAGAGAACTTTAGAATGAGATATTTTTTCCCATCTTGCATCTAAATATTCTGCATCTGCAGATGATAAAGCTTTTTCTAAAACATCTTTCTCGTTCAATACTTATACCCCCCGACTATATTTATTTATTATATTGAAAATTCGATATAAATTATCCAACTCCTTGTAAAAATACTGTGGTGAACATAAATAATACATATTCACTCTCGTGACTCGTGACGGGAGGAAGACTTTTATTACATGCTTATGGTCAGGTCAATAAATTCAGATTTTCTTTATAATCATAGAGATTGCGTTTAAAAATGACAGGTGAATTCATATAAAATGGAAAAAGAAACCTGTCATAGAATATTCAGAGTGAAAAATGAATCTACCTGTCGTTAAAAGTTATAAAATCTTGAAAAAGATGTAAAAGAAATGTTATATTCAGGTAGGAGATGACATTTTATTTATTCTGAAACTTTTTTGTTTTTTTTAAGGTTATATTATATAGTAAATTAATAATTGGATGGAAAAAGACGTCCTTTAAAAAGTGTTCTATAAAATTTTTCACATTATCCTCTGTATTATAAGAGTATTTATTCTTCTATTAAATTATTCAGGTTAATTAAAAGAAAAAGAAAGAAGGAAGCGATATGAAAATATTATCAGACCGATTTAGTAAAATCGATAAAGCCGGCAGTTTAGTCAACAAAAATACTGTAGAAAAGAATATTCTGGAAGTAAAAGACAGAGTCACCCTGTCACATAATACCACAACGGCTCCTTCCGGGAAAGTTGCATCTATTGCCAGCACCGGTTTTACAGAGAGCGGAACACCGGAAAGGCTCGACACGCCTGCCAGCTTTCATGGACAAAAAGAGCTTTTAGAGATTTTAAATAATATGACAGATGAAAATAATAATGTAAAATTCGTAGCATCTAAAGGACTGCTTGAAGCCCTTCAGTCTGAAGGCTCTTTCGATAAAACTGCTGTCCTTGTTAAAACCGGAGTGAATATTCTTTCTATAACAGCTCCTGCCGACGAAAATACCTTATTAGAAATTCATGAGCCTTCTCTGGTAGAACATGAACTTAAAGATGAAGGCATGACAGATCTTCTGAACTTTATCCACTCTATAAGGGACAAAAAAACTCCCTGTGTAAATACTTCTATTTCATTAAAAGCTCTGGAGCCTTTTATAAAACTGTTAGAAGGTGAAATTAAAGATAAAGATATGAGGGATCTTCTTACCTCTATCAGTTCTATGTCCGGCAACAATAATGTAAAATATATTGCATACAAAGGGCTTCTGGAAGTATTAAATTCAGATAAAACAACCGATAAAACAGCTCTACTGGGTAAAATTGGAGAACATATAATGGCTTCAGATATTCCCGGGTATTCCAATGGAAACAGTTCTATCTCTCTAGAGGCGGCAAAACCACTGGTAGAAATTTTAAAAAGACATGTTGAAGATAAAGATCTCCAAAAAATGCTTGAAATGGCAGAGCATATTTCAGATAATGAACCATGCTTGAAATATGGCGCATACATGGGAATTTTTAAGACCATCGGTTCAGGAGAAGACCTTTCTGACAAAGTCCGTTTCTGGAGTAAAACAGGGGCCAATATCATGGATTCACCTGTTCCAGGTTACTCCTATGGAAATAGTTTTATATCAATGAAAGCTGTACAGCCATTTATAGAAGAGTTAAAACGTCATATTAATGACGGCCGGACTGAAGAACTGTTTGAGCTTATCGGCAAAATCCCGGACAACGAAGAGGCTGCAAAATTTGCTGCATGTAGAGGCCTTTTAGGCACAATGTATTCTGACCTTCCGGACAATAAAACAGCACTTTTAAGTAAAACTGCTTTCAATATTATGGAATCTAAGATTCCGGGCTATCAGTATGGAAACACCTCAATTTCCTTAAAAGCAGCAAAACCTTTTATAGAAAATTTAAATGGAGAGTTAAAAGATGAGAGAGGGAAAAAATTGATCGGTCTTGCCAGTGCATTACCAGATAGTGCAAATAATATAAAATTTACATTATACAAAGGTTTAGCGGATACTTTCTCTGGAGATATACCTTCCAGTAATGTTTCTCTCCTGGGCAGAGCCGCATCAAATATTCTGAATGTAACCTGCCCCGGCTATATCGATGGTAATACGTCCATATCACTGGAAGCCACAGAACCTGTAATGAAAGCTCTGAAAGAAGAACTTGACGACAGTGAAAGCAGAGCCCTTTTTAATGTTACTTCTCTTTTAAAAGAAAAAAACAGTCCTCTAAAATATTGTGTTTATAAAGGTATCTCCAGCATATTTAGTTCCGGAGCAGGTAAAGATAATACTGTCAATCTGGTAAAAGCCGGTAATATTGCATTCAATACAACAGCTAAAGGCTATACCGATAAAAAAGCTTCTTATCATATAGAAGCGGCAGAGCTCTTTATGAATGCTATTAAAACTGAAGGAGATAAACATATTACAGCCCTCTGTAAAGCTGTAAGAGATGGTAATTATTCCGGCTTCAATGAAAAATATAAAGCCTATGCAACACTACTTGATAGCACCATATTAGAGGAAAAGAGAAACAGACATCATAGAACTGCCGCTCTGCTTGCAATAGGCGGAACAGCAGGGCTGGCAATGGCTTTTGCTACATTCTCACACTCTATGCCTGTAATTGGCTCTGTTATTTCTGCACTTGCAGGAGCAAGTTTTGTTGAAGCTACAATTCAGCACATTAAAGCTATGAATATTTAATTTTTTTGACATAGTTCAAATTTCAGGGCGAATATAAACATGATTTACGCATTTTGAAAATTTAAAAGTGAAGGTTTCAGAATACAGGAGACAGGAAACAGTAGATTTATATTTATTCTGATTCCTGACTACTGAATTCACTGGCTCTTCATAAAATTTTGCGTAACTCCTGTATAAAGCTCCTGCATGATTGAATTCTCTGAAATAACTTGTAAATACTGGATTGTTTATCTGTAAATCATGAATATGACTGTTCCACCGCCAAGGTACATTTGAATAGTTTTAATGGCTCCTAATTCTTGGGATTCTAAGTACCGCTCCAAATAAATTGGTATCCAATATTAGTAGCTGTTGTCATCCCCGCGAAAGCGGGGATCCATAAGCCTTTTCTCTGGATTCCCGCTTTCGCGGGAATGACAGATTAGAAACTTTTTGGGCACTATTTTACCTGTCTCGGTACTAAGCCTGCCAGATATAGAGGGAGTATTCCTGGATTTTTTAGGAATGGGGGGCGTTCTAATCCTTACCAATTGATTGGTGGGTGATTCACATAAAAAAGGATTTTCTAAAGAAATATTGAATATGTGAAAAAAATTTTAGGAATCGGTGATTTATGAAGAAAAAGGGTGTTTATGCAGGGAGTTTTGATCCTATAACCAACGGTCATATGTGGATGATAAGAGAAGGTTCTCTTTTATTCGACGAATTTGTAGTGGTAATAGGGACAAATCCTGATAAGAATTATACGTTTACTACTGAAGAAAGATTCCACCTCATAGAGAAGAGTATAAAAGGTATAGATAATGTGAAAATTGACTCTATGGAGAATCGCTTTCTTGTAAGATATGCAGAAAATATAGGAGCCAATTATATACTCAGAGGGATAAGGTCTGAAAATGATTACAGTTTCGAACGGGTAATGAGAAATATAAACGGAGATATGAACAGTGATATCACTACAATATTTCTCATACCTCCCAGGGAAATTGCAGAAGTGAGTTCAAGTATGGTAAAAGGTCTGATAGGTCCAGATGATTGGAGAAGTGTTGTTAAAAAATATGTACCTTTACCTGTTTATAACCTCTTTCTGGAGAGATTCGATAAGACCTGATTATTCAGGGAAAAATGGGGTATCTCAAAAATACTTCTTTTGTTCATTTGATTTTTGGGATAACCCCATTTTCACCTGGCTATTATATTATTTTATTTATACTGAACTGTCCCCAGCATAGAAGCAGGATTACCATAATTATTTAGCATACCCGGCATACCTGCTCCCTGTCGAGGTATCATCTCTCCACCTGCCTGTCCCTGGGCCATCTGAAGCTTCTGTTTCAATTGAGGTGTCTGTGGCTGCCAGCCCTGACTCTGGGCAGACTGCAAATCTGTCTGTAACTGCTGTTTGGCCTGGGCTGCATTGCCTCCGCCCATTCCCTGCTGCTGCCCCATACCTGGCATACCCATGGCTCCACCCATAGCTGGATTTATACCGCCTACACCGCCCATACCACTCTGTATTGCTCCCGTTTGCTGCATCCCCTGAAGACCTGGCTGGCCCATTATAGCGGGCTGCTGTCCCAGCATACCTGCTGCCTGAAGTACTCTATCACAATCGGCATTTATAATCTGATCCCAGTCCTGTTTTCCCTGATTGGGATTCATCTGCCCCGCCTGAGGCCCCCCTGCTTCTTTGGGTTTATCTCCGCCGCCTTCACCTTTGCCGCCGCCGCCTTCGCCGCCGCCGCCGCCGCCGCATTCCTTTGCTTTTTCTTCTTCTTTCGGCTTCATGGCATCCTGAAGAGCCTTCAATATGTCATCAAGCTTGTCATTAGTTGCAGATGCATCACCTGTACTTGCATTTGCTCCGCTTGCGCCTGCTCCGCTTGCTGCTGCTCCGCTTGCCGCTGCGCCTGATGCTTCACCGGGTTTTGTTTCTGAACCGGGTTTTGTTTCTTTTCCTTCTTTTACTTCTTTTTTAGCATCATCAGAAAGCTTTGCCTCTTCACCTTTTTTTGTTTCTTTTCCGGCTTTTGTTTCTTTATTTTTTTCTGCTCCTTTAGTCTTTTCAGCTCCTTTTGGTTTCTGAGTCTGACTTTTCTTTGATGCTGAAGATTTTGATGATTTACTGGCTGATGATCTTGATGCTCCTTTGCTACCACCTATTTTTCCCATATTATAACAGCTCCTTTCATATTTTTAATCACCTGTATTAACTACCAGGTAAATTAATTACTTTTTATTCTTAATATTTATATAAGCAATATTTATGCCAAAGGATAAACCATAATTTTTTTCTTATATAAATACCCTTTTATACCCTTGTTTAAATATTATCTTATTATTTTTTTCATAAATAAACTGTCGGCAGAATCGTCGAAGGAGACAATTTTGTCGACAGTCAATTTATTTTATTAAATCATTCTACCTGGGCCCATAACCGGAACTGCCTGGCCGGGGGTCATTACGCCCATTCCCGGCATGCCCTGCTGCTGCCCCATCATATCTCCGCCTGCCTGCATGGCCATCTGTAACTTCTGTTTCAATTGCGGTGTCTGAGGCTGCCATCCCTGTCCCTGAGCAGATTGCAAATCTTTCTGTAACTGCTGTTTTGCCTGAGTAAGATTGCCTCCCCCCATACCTGTCATACCCATAACTCCGCCCATAGCTGGATTCATACCGCCGCCAATACCACCTGCACCCTGTACCCCGCCGGCACCTGGCATACCCTGCATACCCTGCTGGCCCATCATACAACCCATGCCAGCTGCCTGAATTACTCTGTCACAATCGGCATTTATAATCATATCCCAGTCCTGTTTTCCCTGATTGGGATTCATCTGTGGTCCACCTGCAGATCCTGCGTCTTTAGCCTTATCTCCACCGCCGCCTTCGCCGCCGCCTCCTTCACCGCCACCGCCGCCACATTCCTTTCCCTTTTCGGCTTCTTTTGGCTTCATGGCGTCCTGGAGAGCTTTCAATATGTCATCCAGTTTATCATTAATTGCATTTGAGCCCTGACCTGTACTTGTTTGACCTGTACTTGGTTCTGTTGGCTTTGGTTCTGTTTGATTTGGCGGTGTAAAGCCATATACCGTTCTCATATCTTCTTTTTTGGCATCGTCAGAAAGCTTTGTCTGCTCACTATTTTTCGTTTCTTTACTTTTCTCAGTTTCTTTAGTTTTTTCAGCTTCCTTTGGTTGCTGGTTTTTTGATGTTTGAGATTTTTTTGAAGCTGACGATTTTGTTGATTTACTGGATGATGAACGGGAAGCTCCTTTACTACTACCTATTTTTCCCATATTTATAACCGCTCCTTTCCTGAATATTTACTGAAGTGAGTACAGGTAAATCTTTTCATGATATTCCACAGGAAGAAACAATACTGCCCATACTTATACTCAAATCAGTAATTATCTCTGATTTATGTACCATCTCTATTACTATTTTGTATATTATTTAGCAATATTTATGCCAATGGATAAATCATAAAAAATTTTCCGGAATATACCTTTTCTTCTGCCTGACGTAAATATTATAGATATTCCTCGCGTCACCCGTTACAAAGCATTTAATTTCCAATAAGTTATGAAAGTAAATATAAATTTTTTTGTAACGAGAAAAGATATTCGACCATTTTGTCGAATTAAATTATTTAAATAAATTGCTTCTCCATAGTTTTCATTTAAAGCTTTATTTTACGACAGTAAAAATGAAATTTCCTATAAAAAAAATCTATAAGATTAGTAGAGAGTTCTTATGATAAATATCCAGCAGAAATATTTCTTATTATTATTCAGTAATATACTCTTTCCTGTAATCAACTTCCTTCTTATATATCTGATTTTAAAAATATCACTTTTTTCAATTCCAGAAGCCATATTTCTTTTATTCTCTGTAACAGTTATGACCATAATAAGTACAGTCATGGTAAGGCCTTTCCTGACACATGGCACAGCAGATGATGACAGATTACTCTACCGGCTGCCTCTTATAAATGCCATAATGATTACAGTTTTAACTATCTTATTTTTTATATTTCATATAATTATCAGTAACCCCGGTAATTCAGATATAATACTTTCCTCTGTAAGATTGTTAAATACCTTTATGTCTATGATAATATTTACTTATTTTTTGACCTATGATATTGTCCTGTTTCTAAAAGAAAAAATACTTATAAAAAATAATTCTTTTCCTGCCATAATAAAAATACGGTCATCAGGGTTGTGGAAAAGGATTGCCTTTATCCTGATATTGATTTTTTTTATTCCTTCAATAAGTCTTCTTACGTCGGCTCATATAAGACTATCTGCCGGTACGGAAGATATTAATAAAATAAAAAATTCTCTCCTTTCTATGAATCATGATTTAGTAATAAACGTCATCACTATGTCTGTACTTTTGATACCGCTTATTATACTTTTCAATAGAAGTATAACGGAACCGATAAAAAGACTCATAAAGAGCATGAACAAAATCAAAGAAGGAGATTTTGAGACCATGGTTCCGGTAATGTCCTGCGATGAAATAGGCATGATGTCACAGGGATTAAATCAGATGATGGCAAGTCTCTTCAGCTACAGTACACTGCTCCGGCAGAGAATAAACAGGCTTACTCTACTCTTCAATGTGAGCCAGGCAATAAATCATATTGAAGAAACAGATAAATTACTTGGTTTTATACTGGATTCATTGCTTACTGCCATGAACTCTGAGAAAGCATCAGTCATGCTTATAGATAAAGACAGAGGTAAATTATATGTAAAAACATACAGAGGAAGCTACAGGAATGAAAATGATTATGATTTTTCTCTGGGAGAAGGTATTGCAGGAACAGTAGCAAAAACAGGAGAAATGATTGTTGCCAATAATGGCCATAAAGATCCGAGATTCCTGGTTCGTGACCATATAAAAAAAGATTATGATATAAGAAATTTAATATGTGCTCCTATGATTATTAAAGACACGATAATAGGTGTTGTAAACCTGTGTAATAAGCAACATGAACTGGGTTATGACAATGATGACATAGATTTATTGAGTACAGTTTCTGCCCAGATTGCAGGTATTATAGAGAGAAATCGCCTCAGAGAAATAGAACTGGAACATATGAAAAAGGAAAAATATTTATATATAGGCCGTGTTGCGGCAGGAGTGGCCCATGAAATTAAAAACCCTTTGAATGCCATAGGAATGATTGTTCAAAGATTTAAAAGAGAATTTAAAGTAACGGAAGATGAAGAAGAATATGTAACATTACTGGAAATTGTCATAAGTGAAGTGTCGAGAGTTAACAGCATAGTGGAAAGGTTTCTTAAATTTGCAAGACCACAGGAGCTTAACCTGTCACATATTGAACTTTCCGGCCTGTTAAAAGACATTATAACACTCCTTACACCTCAGCTCCGGGAAAAAGGATTAATAGTAAAAGAACATCTAACAGAGAATCTGTACTGTAATATTGATACCGATCAAATCAAACAGGCGGTAATAAATATTATACTGAACGGCATAGAAGCAACAGAAAAAGGTTATATAGAAATATCTTCCGAGAAAAAGGAACATACGATCTATATAAAAATAAAAGACACAGGATGTGGCATTTCTGAAGAAAATAAAAATAAAATTTTCGAATTATATTTCACAACCAGGCCGGAAGGAAACGGAGTCGGTCTCTGTGTTGCCCAGAAGATAATAGAACAGCACAGAGGTATTGTAGAATTAAACAGTGTTCCGGGAAAAGGCACGGAATTTATAATAATTCTCCCTGCAGATAATGCCGATCTGTAGAACAAATGGAGGTGACAGTATTATAAAAAACACAGAAAGCATGAAAGAATTTATTCTTGTAATAGATGATGAAAAAGCTCAGAGAGAAATCCTTACAGGTTTTTTGAAAAAACTCGGTTATAAAGTAGAGAAAGCTGCCTGCGGGAAAGAAGGGCTTCAGATATTGGCGAATAACCCTGTAGATCTGGTTCTGACAGACTTCAAAATGCCTGATATGGATGGCATAACTGTACTTCAGGAGATAAAAAAACTTAATCCTGAGATAGGTGTTATTATAATTACAGCCTTCGGAACGATTGAAAAATCTGTGGAAGCCATGAGAAAAGGTGCTGAAGATTATCTCATAAAACCAATTAATCTGGACGAACTTGAACTGATTATAAAAAAAGCCTTTGAGAGAAAATCCCTTATATCGGAAAATCTGCAGCTAAAGAAAGAGATTTCCGAAAAATATAATTTTTCCCATATAGTTTATAAAAGCAAGGTTATGGAAGAAGTCATGAATATGGCAGCAAGGGTGGCACAGTCCAGGGCTTCCGTTTTAATAAGGGGAGAAAGCGGAACAGGTAAAGAATTGATAGCAAGGACCATTCATTACGGAAGTCCCAGGAAAGACAGACCTCTTATTATAGTTAACTGCGGAGTGCTTAATGAAAATCTTCTCATAAGCACACTCTTCGGTCATGAAAAAGGTTCCTTTACAGGGGCTATAAAACAGGCGAGAGGTAAATTCGAAATGGCCCATAAAGGTTCTATATTTATAGATGAAGTGGGAGATCTGCCTCTTATGGCACAGGTACAGCTTCTGAGGGTTCTTCAGGAAGGCACCTTTGAAAGACTCGGAGGAGAAGTTCCGATTGAAGTGGATGTAAGGATAATAGCAGCCACCCATCGACCTATGGAAGAAATGATTGAAGCAGAAACCTTCAGAGAAGATCTTTTTTACAGGTTAAATGTTATTACCATAAATATACCGCCCCTCAGGGAAAGAAAAGAAGATATACCGGCCCTGTTAAATTATTATCTGACCCTGTACGGAGAGGAAAACGGAAAATGTTTACATGGTTTTTCGAAAGAAGCTTTTGATTTTCTTATGAAATATGATTATCCGGGAAATGTAAGAGAACTCAAGAATATAGTGGAAAGAGCTGTCATACTGTCACGGGGTGAAATGATTACAAGTGATGATCTGACGGAAAATATAAAAAGAAAAGAGAAAAAGAAAGCCAGTATTTCAAACGGCTCATTACAGCATCAGGTAGAAAGCCTGGAGAGAAATCTTATAGAAGAAGCACTTTTACTTACGGAAGGGATACAGACGAAAGCAGCAAATCTGCTCGGTATATCGGAAAGAAATCTCAGATATAAAATGCAGAAATTAGGACTAAAAGGAAAGGAGTAATAAATTATTAAGAAGTATGTTATACTCCCTCTGAGAGTATTACTGGCAGCAATAGCAATAGCTTTCGTAATGGTGCAATACACAGAATATTCACAGGAAGACAGGGAAAGTTCCGGAAGGATGGTGGCCACAGTATAGCTCTCACTAACAATGGTATCAGGCAAACAGGCGGGATAAGGTACAAAATTCAACTTTTTCTGGCACCTATCATAACCATCCCGTACTGTACCATATAATTATCAGAGATTGCCTGATGTCGAATGAAATTTTTTATAGATTCTATCTCTCCCGTATCCTGCCTTTCATTCAGGAAATTACTGTAAAGATAAACCTCCTGTGACAGGAATTTTTGAAAGAGCTGTTTATCAACATTTCTGTTAGAAAATGGCTCTACCTCTTTTTCAAGAAGCTCAAAGCCTGCGTCATCGAGAAAATCCGGTAAGAGGCTGGCAGCTTTACTGTCGATAGAATAATGGTCGCAGAATCTTTGAACAAGATTCTTGAGCAGATCGAAGGCTATTTGATGCGGTTCACAGACAAATTCATTGAGATCCAGATCAAATATCCAGAGGACTGTCCCTTTTTTTACATGTTCTCCGATTTTTGTAAGGATTTTCCTTACATCAGGCAGATGTAAGACGAAGTAACGCATCAGGATACCATCCATATTAGACATGGACGGGATGGTAGCCATGTCGTGAATGTCACCTGTATGCCATTCGACATTTGCAACATCCGACTTCATGGCAGAAGAAATCATATGGGCCTTATTATCTATTCCGTAAAATTTTATATCTCTGTTATTACCGGCTACCCTGGATAGAAAATAACCGTTTCCTGTTCCCAGATCCATAACATTCTTACAGACAGACAGCCCATGTTTTAACATGAAACTATGATGCCGTCCATAAGATATATCTACCTGTAATTTAAGCTGATTATTTATAACATCTTCGAGAGATAACCATGGCTGTGAATTCATAGCTAAATCCTTTAATAATGCGTAAGAGACTGTTCAAAGAATCCTTTTACATACAGAATCATATTTCTACAAATTGATTGTATACACGTTTCATTATAAAAGGCAGTAATACTACAGAATCAGTTTTTTCTTTATAAACTCTGAGTATTACCTGTTTCTCGAATTTTTTCAGTTCATCTTTTGTTTCCTCAAGTTTTATGGCACAACGGCTTTTTTTATCTTTAATAAGATTATTGATTGTTTCGGCAGAGGTGCTGAGCTCAACAGACACAGAAATCATTCCGTCCATATCTTCCTGTTTCTCTCCTGTACCGTCATTTATTATCAGAACCGGTATATTTAACTCCCTTGCCACAGTTCTCAATTTTATTACAGTTTCCACCCTGTTATCAGGGAAAATCAAAAAAGGATCTTCCACTATCATTACTATATGAGGGGTATTGAATTTATAACTGAGCTGTTTCGCAGTACTTTCTATAAAATCTATATCAATCTTGCTTCTTACATTCAGCACTTTTATCCATTGTGCATAAGATTGATATATACTTACCGCTCCGTGAAGCTGTTCCATAAAATCATCTGCTTTAGGTTCATTCTTCCATTTTTTTGATTCCAGTAAAGCTTCATTCAATTCGCCTGTTCTGGAAAGAGATTTTAATATGAGCTCTTCCCTGTCAAAACGTCTGCTTATATAAAAAATTACCACAGGAAGCTGTCTTGTTGAATTATAAGAAGCAATCTGATCTGCAATCTGCAGAGACAGGATTGTTCTTTCTACAGAGTTTCCGCCTTTTATCTCAGTTAACTTACTGTTCTGCAATCCTCCGTCTAACAATAAATCAAGTGATTTAAAGCCTGTAGGTACAGGAGAAAAGGTATCTGATGTGAGCCATATGAGCATATTATCCAGAACACTGTCATTCATTTCCTGGCTCTCTACATCTGCTACATGATGGACAGGTTCTTCAACAGGGATTATTTCCTCTTTTTTCTCTAAAGGAATTTCTAATTTTTCCGGCTCTTTTTTAATTTCCCCTGTAGGTTTATCTGAAAAATAGCTTATAATATCAGGCAATACCATAGGATCATTTGTTTTTATTAATTCCAGTGCCATATCAATAGGGATAACTTTTTTACTGTCATCCAGGAAGAGTGTATGGCCATGCTTTAATCCTTTCCCCATAATATCGGAATCTCCGAAAAAAGGAAGCCATGCAAATTCCCCGCATGCACCTTCGTCTGCCCTGCTTTTTTCTTCTGTAGGATATATGTTTACATATTCTTCAAGATTCAATTTATGAAGCAATACATGGAAAGCTTCTCTGATAAGAGAAGCAGATGCAGGACTGTCAAAGAATACCCACAGACGGAAACCTGTATCAGAGCACGATCTTTCTATATATGACCTTATACCGCACTCTGCCAGAGTGCGTTTAACTAAAAAAGTATCTTCCAGATTCTGTCTTTCATTCTCTTTTTTCTCAAATTCCATAAGAGCCCAGTGACAGGTGCCATCTGAAAGAAAATTATAAAATCCTATTCTCTGATGACCTTTCAGATGACGAAGTAAATACCGGGGCATTTCCTGATTGGGATTTAAAATTTTAAAATGCATGGCCCTTCCCCGGGCAACACCGCCAATTCTATCAGTTCTTCCTTTGAATAATGTCAGTATATCATTTATGAGTTTATCCATTCATATAACTCCTTTACAAATATTTCGACTGAGTCATAAATTTTGCGTACACTTCTATTAAAAAACTTATTACATGGCAACTTTACATATTCAAAATTCCTGCCCTTCTCTTTACCATGGTGCGGCAAAAATATCTGCCTCTTCATGCTGTGAAAGAGATATGGAAAGCTCTTTTAAATCAGAAGCCAGTTCCAGAACATTTGAATATCTGTCCATAGGTTCAGGTTCAAGACATTTCATTACTATTTCATCAAACCTTGCAGAAATCCTTTCATCCATTCCTAATTCCTCTATTCTATAAGGGTTTTTCTGAGAAGGTACAAGCAATTCCTGTATGTCGGCTTTACCGGTAGCCCTTCTCTGATGCATAAGTCCCACTATGCCGGGATCGTCATGAATAAAAGGAGGCTGTAATGTCAATAATTCATATATGATACACCCGAGTGAGTATATATCAGCCCTGTGATCAATGGGAGGCAGTTTCCCGTCATAAGGGCTCGGATATTGTTCCGGTGCAGAGTAATAGCTGGTACCGACAAAACTTTTTGTTCTCTGATAATTTCTTCTGGAACTCGAAGACATGGAAGATACCCTGCATATACCGAAATCTGTCAATTTAACGGCCCAGTCATCGGTAATCAATATATTTTCAGGCTTTAAATCCCTGTGAACTATCTGTTTTTCATTATTATGTACCCGCTCCAGAGCCTGGCAGACCTGTGTAATTACAGAAAATATATCACCTATATTATGTACTGTCCCTTTCTGTATTTTATCTCTGAGGCTTTCTCCGTCAATATATTCCATGGCGAAGACAAATTTATCTTCTTCAAAACCGCTGCCCAGTATTTCAACTATATTCGGATGAGGGTAAGGTCTTGCAATGGCTTCAAGGGCACTCACTTCCTTGTGGAAAAAGCTCACTATCTGCTGACTCCGGCAGAGGCTGTCATGCATCTTTTTTATTGCAACCTGCCTTCCTGTAGCTTTCTCCTTTCCTTTATATACTACAGCCATTCCTCCCTCTCCTATTATATTTTCCTTGGATTCATCAAGCTCAAAACGGGCCCAGAATTCATTATAAGTACTTTTTATTATCTTCTTTATAGATGCTCCTCCGAGTTTTACAAGGTTTCTCTGCCAGACAGAAAAATCAGGATCACATGCTTTTTTGAGTTTTTCTACGAGATTTTCTACTGATTGTATAAAATCTTTATTTATGCCTTTCCCACCGAGATTTATTATTTTGCCAAAGGCCTCTTTTGTTTCCTCTATAAAACCTCTCTGAAGATAAATATTTCCGGCAGCCATAAGGGACTGATGACGTATTTCATTCATCTCACTGTTCAGGGTAATTTCATCCTTACCGTCAATACCCAATGTTCTGAGAAGAGAGACTTTTTTATTTCTATCTCTTTCATCTTCCCAGGAATTTATCATACATAAAATTTCTTTGAATTTACCAAGTGCTTTATCGATGTCACCTTTTTGATACATAATTTTTCCGAGACAGAACTTTGCATAAATATTATTACATTTTATGTCAATTTCTTCCATTATTTTCTGTGAAACATCTATCTCTCCCAGTTCATATTTAAAGAAACCATACCTGCTTTTAAGGGCTATATTATCAGCAACTGCTGACAGACTGTGTTCGAGGAGAGAAACAGCTTTCTTGAAGAGCTTATTTTTTTCATAGAGTTTTAATAATTTTAATATATAAACTGTTTTATCGGAAGGATCTGAAATCTTCAAAATACAGATTCTCTCAAGCATTTCAGTTTCCACCATAGAGTCATGGTCGGAATTTTCCATGGCTTTCTCATATATTTTCACACTTCTCTCCGGCATATCTTCATCTCTATAAAAATCGCCCAGTTTTCTGTAATAAGTCATATTGCCGGGATCAATAGTTATAAGCTTAAGCATGGTACTGACAAAGCTTTTCTTTTTGCCGAGCAATAACTGTACCTGGGCGAGATGATAAAGACCTGACGTATCTTCCGGGTAATATTGAAGAGCTTTCAGGAAATGTTTCTCTGATTTTTCCAGCAGGTTTTGCTCTCTGTATTTAAGAGCTATCTGTATATGACACTGTTTCAAACTGTAATCAATGGATATTCTTTCACTTTCGGCAAATTGATCTTTTATCTGTGCTATTTCATGTTCCATTTCCTCCTGAATACCAAGGACTTCATTAAATTTCTGTATTCTCTCCAGTTTTTCTGCCTCTTTAAGCTTTGCTTTCAATTTTTTAATCTTTTTATCTTCTATGGATATTTTTCCTTTTTTAGCTTTATGAAGCAATATAGCCATAGCTATACCTATACTGCCTATTAACATATAAGAAAACATTATAGTTTCACAGCCTTTCTCTGAAACAAAAAACAATAGATATAATTCAAGAAAAGGTTAATTTTTTCCTGCCGTAACAGGTTTCTATATGATGATTTTACAGAATATAAAAGATAAATACGGTAATATATGCTTCCTCCGTGATAATTTTTACAATAAACCTCGTAGCTGGTAATGGGTGATGCATAAAAATATAACTCATTACACATCAAGCATTACCAATCAATTATTTATATTACAATTTATATGAGAATCGTGAAGAGTGGAGGGTGAAGAAATGATAAATTATTTAGATAAATTGCCTCTGCTTTTCATCTAAAGCTTTATTTTTAACCGGTATTTATATGATTATTAAGATTACGAGGATAGTTTTCAGGCATATGGAATTTTACAGGTTCTTCTCTTTCCTGTTAATCCCAAAAATCCCGGGAATCCTGGTCAAAATTACTCTTTCCATGGCAAAAAAATTGCTTCAGTAGGGCAAATTTTTGCGCATTCTTCTTTTTTCTGACAGGCATCGGGTCTGACAACCACTGCTTTTTCATCTTCTCCTATGGCTATTACATCATTGGGACAGATAGCAACACAGGCTTTGCAACCTATACATAATTCGCCATCAATCTCAGGAAATTCATTCATATATATTCACCGGCCTTTTCTTTAATTATTTAGACAAACTGCCTCTACTTAATTTTCATCTAAAGCCTTATTTTACGCCATTAAAAATGAAAATTCCTATACCCTTTAATTATACAATCAGAACAGGTTATTACTTCAGAAATATTATTTTGGTTCAAATTCTTCTCCTGTGATTAACCATTCTCCGTTTTCTCTGGTAAATTTTAATATTTTATACCCGTTACTGACAAATGTGCCGTTAAAATACTGCTCAAACCTGACTTCCATTTCAGTATCGCTTACGGCAGTGACAGTTATATCACCTACTATATCTACCTGAGGTTTTCCATCAAATACTTTATCAGATACTTTCATATCCATCCAGTCGGTCAGACTTCTGGTTTTAGAATTACTGAATTTATCAGAATAAAAACTTTTAAAGTTATCTACATTTCCTTCTTTCCACGCAGAAACCCATGATTTTACCTTTCCCTTTACTGTTTCATCAGTATTTTCCGCCTGTGCCGAAGGAGTTACTGAAGGTTTCTCCGGTGTTGGCGTCTCAGATATTGCAGAAGAAGAAGGAGAAGGCTTTATCACCGGCGTCCCTTCTGCAGGGGTACTGGCTTCTGCTACAGGGACAGGTGTAGGCGCTATGAGCTGTGCTACCTGACGGAATGGAGTTTCTCCTTCTTTAACATATACATTTGCAATCTTCCATTTATCATCTGTTTCATTTTTCCATGCTTCTATTTTCAGTGTTTCTTCTATAAAATCACAGTCAAGGAATATTTCTTTTTTGTCCGGTGTAACTTCTCTGGCTTCTACAGTAAAACTTCCCTGGTCCTGACGGGCATTCTTTTTCAGGTCATCCATTTTACTCTTCCCTATGCCGATTACTACCAGTAAGATTACTATTACAGTACTCAGAACAGTTATTATAATTTTAGGATGATAGAAACTGAAATAAAAACCTTCGTCTTCCTGTTCCTGTTTATGTTCTTCATCCCCTTCTTCTTCTTTCACAGGTATTTTATTTTCTTTATCTTTTTTTCTTTCCCGGTTTTGTTCTACCATATCAACCAGTTTTTTCATTTTCGGTATATCATCATTGTTATCACAGTAAATTACGTAACCCTTACTCGGATATGCTTTTTCCCCGTCTTTATCTGTTCCGAAAATAGCAAAATCCTTTGCAACTGATTCCACTATGAGGAGCACATACCAGTCTGCATTAAAAAAACTCACATGAGTGTCCTGATCATCCGGAGAAAGTTCTACCCCCCAACCGGGATGGGAGTGATACCATCCGACAATTCTGTCTTCAGGAAATTTTTCTTTTACCTCTTCAGTCAGTTTATCGAATTCTTCTTCGGAAAAGGTGAATTTTTTCTGTAGCCCCATTCTTGATACAGGCAATATGTTTTTTATATCAAGATAAAGAAAATCATCATCTATCCTTTTATCAGAGTATATATTTCCTATAAGGAGGCCACCCATTTCGTTTATTGTATCTTTTAGCCCATGTTTCATAGCTTTTGCTATTGTCAGGTAATTTATAAAGATTTTATATTTCTCTTCTATAGCAGAACCTATAATTATACACCTGTTTTTAGGTGGAGTCGGTTTCTCATTTGTTGCAAGATTATCTTCCATTTAGTTACCTCCACAGAGTACGCAGCAGATAAGTCAGTGCCCGTTTATAAATTATCAGTGAATAGTAAGTAAATTTTATAAACTCACTGATAATCTTTTTTCGGACAAACTTTTATATTGACCGGTACTAAGGTTAAAATTATTCTATTTCAAAGAATCCTTTTTCAGTAAAATATCAATATACGGAACATTTAGATTTTTTGGAATTTATGTTGAAATTATAAAGTATTTTCTCTAATAGGTCAATCAATTTTATGAACTCATTGATTTTTTATTGATGTCTGTCCATCATAAAAAAATTATTATAAATATTCTGTCTGATGATGAGTCACTGAGGCCGGAATTACATAAGAATCGTAACCGGTAACTGGAGGAAGTTTTTAATCCTTTGTCATACCCGCAGGGTCATAGCTGTTACCAGAATTTCCACCATGCTTTTTCCTTTTTCCATGTTTCAAGAAGTTGTTTTTTTTCTTCATCCATTCTGGCCATGAACATAGTCTTTTGTTCTTCTAAAGCTGTTTCTTTTTCCTGTAAGAATCTGGCATACTGAGCCTGTATGATTTCTTCTTTTTCTCTTATTCTTTCCTGTAATTCTGTTTTATCTCTGGAAAGAATCTTCAAATTACTGGCATTATCCATTAAAACTTTTTCTATTGAAGGCCCCGGTGAGTTTTTTAAATTATCCTGCAAAGTCCGGTTTTCTTCCTGTAATGTAATATTTGCTTTTTCCAGATTTTTTATTGCTTCTGACATAGCAGGCAGGGATTTTAAATCATCCTGAAGCATATGATTTTCTTCTTTCAGTTTCAGGTTTTCTTCTCTGACAGGCCCAAGTTCTTTCATAGATTCAACCAGAACAGGTAAGGATTTTAGTTCTTTCTGAAATATTTGACTTTCTTCCTGCAATTTCCGGTTTTCTTCAAGTAATGTTTCTAATTTTTCTTTTAAAAACTGATTTTCCTGTTCAACTCTTCCGAGCCTGTATAAAGATTGCTGTTCAACCGGCTTTACAAGCTCTGCCTGTTTGGTAGAAAAAAACTCCTCCATTACTTCTCTGACTTTTTCTGCAGTAAGATGTTCCTTGCCTTTTACTACATCTTCCCCTTTATCAATATTTTTCAAATCTTCTTTAATTTTACTGTCTTTATCAGTACAGATAATATTAAAAATTCTTTCTATATCTGCTTTCTTAACAGTCATATACTCTTTACCGTTAATCACCTTTTTGTCACTTGAAAGGGTTCCTCTTTCAATATATTTGTAAATGGTATTCTGACTCTTACCTGTAAGAAGAGAAGCTTCCAGTATGGTTATATTACTGCTGTTACTCATAAAATATTACTCCATAAACATCTTATATTTCAGTTATATTATATTTATTTTCATAACGTTCTACAGGAATAATAAAATTTCCTGCATTCTGTGTTATATCTTTTAAGAGACAATCCTGTTATCCCCAAAAATCCCAAAAATCCCTGTGCAAGGTATGGACTCATATGTTATAATAACTTACTGACCTGAGCATAAGTGTATAATAAATGTTTTCTTCCCGGCACGGGTTACGCGTCACGAGAGAATATATATTACTTATGCTTATCTCAGTAATTATTTTTAGTCATTCTGTCGTCATATATTACGAACATTATGATTGAATATGTTTTTAGGAGGAAAATTTATGAGAGCTATCAGCCGATACAGTGCCAGAATGGCGCCTGGCACCCTGTTAATTCTTATGTCATCATATCTGAAAGGAGATCTTCTGGAAGGGCCGGAGATACAGGAATTTGAAAAAGATTTCGCTATGTATCAGGAAGTACCTTATGCTATTCCGGCATCCTATGGCCGTATGGCTTTTTATTATATTTTAAAAGCCATGGATATACCGGAAGGCAGTGAGATTATATTCCCTGCTCTTACCTTCTGGGTAGTGCCTGCTATGGCGAAGGCTGCAGGTTTAAAGCCCGTATTTATAGATATAAAACCTGATACATATAATATGGACCCGGCAAAGATTGAAGCTGCCATAACAGAAAAAACCAGAGTAATAGTCCCTACTCATGTTTACGGTCATCCCTGTGAAATGGATGAAATCATGGAAATAGCAGACCGTCATGACCTGACCGTAATAGAAGACTGTGCCCATGCAATGGGCTCAACCTATAAAGGCAGAAAGGTCGGAACCTTTGGGAAAGCCGCTTTTACAAGTTTTCAGTCTTTAAAAAGCATAAATTGTTTCGGCGGCTCTATGGCAATGACATCTGACCCGAATATTGCCGCAAAGGTAAGGGAACAGTCTTATGCACATCCACTTCCACAGAAATTCCCACTCTTTAAGAAAATCTTTATGGATTATATAGAAACAAAACTTCTCGGTCCAAAGGCCTTCTTTTTTTCAGGATTTCCCATACTTTATGCCTATTCTTTTACAGGTGATTATAACAGGGTTACTATAAAGACATGGGAAAAATTCCGTCCCCTTTTCCCCACTCCGAAGGGATATTGCAAACAATTTACAAACATTCAGGCAAAATTCGGCATAAGAGGTCTTGAAATGCTCGACCATTATAATGACCTTGTAAGATCAAATGCTCATGAATATGATAATGCTTTAAAAGATATCCCCTCTATTATGCTTCCAAGGATAATTCCCGGAGCAGTATCAAATTATTATCAATACTGTATAAGGGTATCTGATGCCTATACCCTCAGCCAGAGAGCTATAAGGAAAGGTATTGATCTCTGTAATCTTCATATAGATATATGTCCGACACTTGAGCTCTTCTCAGAAGAATATTCTCATTGTCCCAATGCGGAATCTATGAAAAACACTTTGCAGTTACCTGCCTATTCGGACCTTAAAGAAAGAGATCTCAGATGGATTATAAGAGAAGTAAAACAACTGTCGAGGGATCTGCCGCCTCTGGATAAAAGCAGATATACCACAGAGTAAGGAGGGTCAGTTATGAGAAAATATATATCCTGTATATTGCTTGTCCTGATTGCCATAATAATCCCGTCAGCAGCACTTTCTGCCGGAGATTCTCAGAGGGAAGAAGCAAGAATACATGCCCAGAAAGCGGGAGAATTTATAAAAGAAAACAACTGGTCTTCTGCTCTGGAGGAAGCAAAAAAATCAGTAAAAGCAGACAGTAAATATCCTGAAGGACATCTGCTTCTCGGTATTATTTATGTGAAACTCGGTGAACTGGATAATGCGGAAAAACAACTGAAAAATACAATGGATTTGAATTCTGATATAGCAGAAGCCTATACCTATATGGGTAAAGTCTATTATTACAGAGATAAACTTGATAAAGCCCTTGAATATTATAAAAAAGCAGTGGCAAAAGGTAAAGAGGAAGTGCTTGCCTACCAGGATATGGGACATATTTATTATCAAAAATCAAGAGAAGCACTGAATTCTTCAGGAAATAAAGCAGAAGCAAACGAGAAAATGTCTCTTGCTGTGGACTGCTACAAAAAAGCACTTCAGATAGATCCGAAAAATTCCGAGTTACATAATTTTCTTGGTGCCGCATATTATTATACAGGTAAAACAGGGAATGCTCTCGGAGAATATGAAAAGGCCATAGAACTTGATAAGAAAAATGCTTCTGCCTACAGTAATCTGGGCGAATATTATTTCAGAGAAAAGAAAGATTTTCCTAAAGCCACAGAGGCCTATAAAACTGCCATAGATTTATATACAAAGGAACTGTCAGGTAAATCAGGATTTAACCAGAAAGAAATAAAAGCAAAACAGTTAGAACTTGCTCTCTGTCATTACGGCCTCGGTTACATATATAATGTCCAGGGACAGGCTTCTCCTGCTATAGAACAGTTCAATAAAGTGTTAAAATTTGATGCCAATAATGCAGAAGCCTATGTGGGGCTTGCGTCTTCCTTCGAACTTGCAGGTGATAAACAGAAAGCCATAGAATATTTCAAAAAAGCTCTTAAGATTGCAAAAGAACAGAATAATACTGCTCTTAAGAATGCGCTGGAAGCAAAGTTAAAAAAAATGGGAGCACAGTAGTAACGGATAAGTGAGTGGTGAGTAGAACCGGATAATTTCTACTCACTATTCACTACTCACTATTCACTAAAATGTTAATCAACAGAGATAAATATTACTGGTATAACAGAGGAGAAAAACTGCTTGTTTCTCTTAATGCATATAATTTGCCATATGATGAAATATATGCAGAAGCCATCAGATGTTATATGAAGGCCATATCTCTCGATCCTCTGTTTGTTGATGCGTGGAATGCCAGAGGGTATGTTTTATATATTCTCGGCAAGTATAAAAAAGCCATTATATGTTTTAATAAAGCCATAGAAATCTCTCCTGAGAATTTAGACGGCTTGTCCAACAAAGGACTTACTTTATATAAAATGGGGAATTATAAAGAAGCAATGAAATGTTATGATAGAGTGATAGATATGGAACCTGACTTTCCCAATGCCAGACATAACAGAGAAAAAATCTTCGAAATATTAAATAAAAAATGATTTCAGAGAATCCTCTTTTACAAACTGTTTTAAACTATATCCTCTACGGATGTTATTGTGTTTTTCTTTATTTTCTCGGCATCTGGGTGTTTCAGGATGCAGACCGAAGGGGACTTAACGGTTATTACTGGTGTCTTTTATGTGTATTTTTTCCCATAGGCGGTATACCTGTTTATCTGCTCTTAAGGCCGAAATCCATTCTTAAAATATGTCATGACTGTGATACAGGAGAACATGACAGCCTTTTATGTTATTATTGCCCTCATAATACGTCACCTGTACGTCCGCCATTTAAAATCTATATCTTTTATCTCATGAAAGGTCTACTTTACAGTGCCTTTATGACAGTTAAATTTTTCTTTTTTGTTTTTCTGAATGATTTCTATGAAAAATTTTTTATTCTCCGAAGTAAAGAATTGAGGAAAATGAATTCATTGCTTAGAAAATATTATTTTCTTAAAAGCCCTGTAAATATGGCGCGGGTTACAGAAAAAGAAATGGAACGGCCAAGTTATTCTCTCACCTATGGAGAAACTCCCTATTCTACAGCCATTTCTATTTTTAACACAGTACAGGTTAAAGATAATGATGTCTTCTTTGATCTTGGCTCAGGAACAGGAAATGTCACATTATTTGCAAATATTTATTTTCATATAGAAAGCACCGGCATTGATCTTGTGTCTTATTTCATAGAAAAAAGCAACCTTATAGCAAAGGAAATGAAACTTGAACATATCAGGTTTATAGAGGGAGATTTTTTAGAAGAAGACCTCTCGGAAGGTACTATATTCTATATGAATTGTCTTACCTTCAATCAGGAACTGAGAAAAAAACTCGCTGAAAAAATAATAAATTCAATAAAAGAAGGCTCCAGAATTATATCTATAGGTTATCCCCTGGGAAATTTTCATTTACTGGACAAAAAAACATATTTCTTTTCCTGGGGCTGGGAAGATGTTTATATCCAGGAAAATAGGTAGAAACTGCTCAAGCCTTTTTAAGGTTATGAATCTTGGGTTAATAATATTAAACCTGACACCCATAATCCATAACCTTAAAATTTAACCTGGTAGACTATAATCTACCAGGGGTGTTGACCGGTATCAAAAATAAAACAATAACCTGTAGTACCGGCAGATATATCTTGTAGCTCCCTATCTGTCAGCTCTACCTTCAACGCCTTTATATCTTCTTCTGTAAAAGCAAATCCCTCTTGCTGTACCCAGGCTATACGTGTCTCTGAATCTTTACATTCAGTTACCTTATTTCTAAAGTCTTCATCTGTCTTCATTCTTTCCAGAAATGCCCTGGCTGATTCTAAACTCATAAAATACTCCTCCTTCATAGTTCATCCCCGGCCATCTATCAATTTCTGTTCTATTACATATCTGATTATTTCAGCATTATTTTTCATTTTCATCTTTTTCAAAATACGATATCTATAAGTACTCACTGTTTTCACGCTGAGAGAAAGTTCGTCTGCAATATCACTGGCTGTTTTTCCTGACGCAACCATGCACATGATGCGAAATTCTCTGTCGGAAAGCACTTCATGAGGAAGGCCATTTCTGTCTTTTTCAATATTGATTGCAAGAAGTTCTGCCACAGAAGGAGTAATATATTTCCTGCCCTGTTTTACTGTTTTTATGGCCAAAATAAGCTCATCAGGCAATTTTTCTTTTGTAAGATACCCCGAAGCACCTCCCCTGAAAGCTCTCATAGCATACTGTTCTTCTGGATAAATACTTAATATGAGAACATTTATTTCAGGATGTTCTGATTTTAATTCTCTTAAAACCTCAAGACCATTCATGTCGGGAAGGGATATATCAAGTAACACTACATCATATTTATTTTTTTTTACTTTTTTTAAAACCTCGTGACCTGTTTCTGCTTCATCTGCTACGGTAATATCCTTTGTTTCTTCCACAATCTGTCTCAGACCTTTTCTGACAACAGGATGATCATCTACAATAAGTACTTTTATCATATTATTTCCTCATTCATCTACAGGTAAAATAATTTTAACAGAAGTTCCTTTACCGGCTTTACCCTTAATTTGAATACCTCCCTGCCAGTAATGAACTCTTTCTTTTATACCGAGCAATCCGAAGGATTTCCTGTCAGTATTTTCTTCTATACCTATACCGTTATCTTTTACAAAGACAAACAATTTATTATCTCTCTGTTTCAGTTTTATGTCAACTTTCGTAGCTCTGGCATGACGGATTATATTTGTCAGAAGTTCCTGAATTATACGGTAGATAACGACTGATTTCTCTTTATTCATTGTAATATCTTCAGGTGTTACGGTAATTGTGAATTTAATGCCAGTCCTTTTTTCTATTTCTTTTGCATGCCAGAGTATTGCTGCATGAAGACCGAAATCATCCAGTATGACAGGCCTGAGTTCTGACGCAATTCTTCTCACATTCTGTATTGTCATATCTATCAGGTCAGTCATGGCATTTATTTTTTCTACCAGTTCATGTTCATTTATTCTTTTGCCGAGCCACTTTATATCTATTTTCAGAGCAGTAAGCAACTGGCCCAGTTCATCATGAATTTCTCTTGCTATATTTTTTCTTTCTTCTTCCCTTATAACCTGTAAAAGCTCAAAAAGTTCCCGTAATTTTTCATGGGATTTTTTTATCTCTTCATCGGCTCTTTTACGTTCAATTATCTTCCCCAGAGTCTGAGAAATACCTTTTATTAAATCCCTTTCCGATTTAAGGAAAGGCCCTTCGTCACAGAGAGGTTTTTCTTCCAGATAATAAATCTCTACTGTCCCTTTTTTTCTGCCGTAAATATTAATATTACTTATCTGTCTATAAGGGGTTTCACGAAAATTACCTGTTTTAAATTCCATGCCTTCCAGAATAATTCTGCTGCATGTAATTTCAGGATACTGCCAGGAAGAAGGTATAATATTAACAATTTCCTGAATTACTTTCTCAAGATTATTTTCATGTTCTACAATATTAAAAATATTATAAATACACGTCAATTCTTTGGAACGTTCTCTGAGCTCATGTTTTAACAGTATTACCTTTTTTTCAAGTTTATCTTTATGAGCAACAGCTTTTTCAAGAGAAGCGATTTTCTTCTGCCCTTCCAGAAGTTGTTTTTTCAGGGATATAATTTCCGGATTTTTTTCCATAATATTTTTATTTCATTATAATACTACAATAGTCACAATATAGATTTTCAATAAGATTATTATGCAATATTTATATCGTAAAGTCAAATTTTCCACTATAAATCTGATGTAATTCATTTTGCTTCCAGGAAAAATCCTGAATATATAGCAGGCTATTATCCAGTAAGAAGCCATTTCCATAAAGGTATAAACAATATTTTTTCCCTGAATGGACCTCTTCAGCTTCAAAATCATAAGTTATAACGAGCAAATTATCACAATGTAACTCATTAGATGATTTTATGAGGGCATTATTGCGGTAATAACACTTTTAAGTTTAAAAATGAGTTAGTTGTAGAGTGTAATAAATGCCGACGGAATTCTCTTACCGGGGCAGCTTCTACAAAACGTTAGAGCTACCCCGGATGAGTAAGAGGTGTTTCTGAGGAAAGTCAAAGAACCCCTTCTTCTAAAAGTTTTTCAATCTCATGTTTATCATACCCCAGTATTTCGGAAAGAATCTCTTCATTATGCTGTCCCAGAACAGGGGGAGGTAATTTTATCGATCCCGGAGTATCTGATAACTTCACCGGTATACCTGTCAGTTTTATATTGCCACATGTCGAATGTTCAACATCTACTACCATATTACGGGCCAGTACCTGGGGATGTGTCAATACCTTATCAAGAGTAAGAACAGGGCCGGAAGGAATACCATGGTCATTAAAAAGACAGAGCCATTCCTCTGCTTTTTTCTGTGAAATTATTTCTTGAATAATAGCAAATAATTCATTTCTGTTTTTTACTCTGTCAGGATTTGTTGCAAATTTCGGGTTGTTTTTATCAAGCCCTACAAGGTCACAGAAAATATGCCAGAATTTATCATTACCTGCAGCAATATTTATATATTCGTCAGAAGCCTTAAAGGTTTCATAGGGGCTTATAGTCGGATGCTGATTCCCTTTACGTAACGGAGGAATACCTGTTGCAAAATATATACCTGCCTGATATGTGAGAAGTGATACAAGACCATCAAGAAGTGATATATCAATCTTTTGCCCTTTTCCGGTTTTCTCTCTTGAAATAAGAGCGAGTAATATACCCTGAAAGGCATAAATAGCAGCCATAAGATCCGCTATTGACGTACCTACTTTATACGGAGAACCTTCAGAGTCTCCTGTTAAACTCATAAATCCTGAGATTCCCTGAATAACAACATCATATCCCGGACGGGATCTGTAAGGCCCTGTCTGACCGTAACCTGAGACAGAAGTATAAATTATTCCGGGGTTTATCTTCTTTACTTCCTCATAGGACAGGCCTATTTTTTCCATATAACCGGGACGGAAATTTTCAACCAGTACATCAGCTTTTTTAATAAGTTCCATTATAATTTTATGCCCTTTTTCTGTTTTCAAATTTACTGTAATGCTCTTTTTATTACGATTGAAACTGAAAAAATAAACACTTTCACCATTTATAAAAGGAGGGCCAAATTCTCTGGAATCGTCGCCTTTACCGGGTTGTTCCACTTTTATAACATCTGCTCCCATATCACCTAAAAGCATAGTGCAATAGGGACCTGCTATAAGACGGGAAAAATCAAGAACTTTTATAGATTCAAGAGGCATGTGTGTCATATATATTATCAGATACTACGTATCTTCTCTCCTTTCTATTGTATCCACCACAGGTGGTCGTCTTTTATAAACTTCTGTTTCACCTTCAAAAGCAGAGGCAATCTGCAGTAAACCCAGTTCGTCCTTATGACGTCCTACAATTTGAAGTCCTACAGGTAATCCTTCATCTGTAAAGCCACATGGTACTGCTATGGCAGGATTACCTGCCAGTGATATGTAATAACAGGTCTTCTGCCAGTCTATATAAGTTACCATGTTTACACCCTGAATTTCTTTTACATATTCCTGGTTTATGTCAAAGGGTATTACCTGACTTACAGGAAGTATGAAAAACTCATATTTTTCCATAAAAAGCCTTATTCTGTGATAGAGTTCTGTTCTTATACGCTCTGCACTGGCAAGCTGTGGGCCTGTTATCCTTTCACCTTCTTCTATATTTTTCAGCAGTGTATATTTAAATTTATTTTTTTTCAGATTTTCTCCCAGAATAAGTTCATAATCCCAGGCTCTCCATGCTTTATAAGCCTTATCTGCACCGGTAAAATCAGGCTCATTGTCTTCCACCTTACAACCGAGTGACTGGAAAACTTTTTTCTGACTGTCTACAATTTTCTTTACTTCCGGTTCAAAAGGGAGGCCTCCCAGGTCTATTGCCCATGCTATATTTACTCCCTTAAAGTTACGTTTCATAGAACGGGAAAACATATGTCCCTCTTCCTGTATTGATATGGGAGATCTACTGTCAGGTCCTGCCATGACGGAAAGAAGGAGAGCCACATCCCCTACGGTTCTCGCCATAGGTCCTGCCACTGAGAAACTGTTCCATCCGTCCGATACAGGCCATATGGGAATACGCCCCGGAGAGGTACGCATACCGACGACATTGCAAAAACTGGCAGGATTTCTGAGAGAACCTGCAGCATCAGTGCCTGTTGCAAGAGGCACCATACCGCATGCCAGTGCCACAGCAGATCCGCCGCTACTTCCGCCGCAGGTTTTTGTCATATCATAGGGATTAAAGGTTTTACCGAAAACACTGTTAAAGGTCTGGCTCCCCGCTCCGAATTCAGAGGTATTTGTCTTCCCTATAGTAATTGCTCCTGCTTTTTTTATTCTTTCTACCGGTATACAGTCGAAGTCAGGAATATTGTCTTTATATGCAAGAGAACCATAGGTTGTTTTGATATCTGCTGTTTCAAGCAGATCTTTATGTGCTACAGGGATACCCTGAAGAGGCCCTGTCACTTTACCTCTGTCAACATCTACTGCCTGCTTTAGAGCTTTTTCACCGGCAAGTGTAACAATGGCATTTACTTTCGGATTTAATTGCTCAATCTGAAGAAGATGTGCTTCCATAACCTCCAGAGCCGAAAGGTCTCTGTTTCTGATATGACTGATTATTTCCGTGGCAGTCATAAAACAGATCTCAGAGGATTTAATAGATTTCTCGGAAATTACCATTAAAAAATACCTCCTGAATTTATAGAACAAAATCAAACAAGTTTATGTTGGATTACATACCTTATAACATCGGAATTATTTTTCATTTTCATTTTCTTTAACATTCTGGTTTTATAGGTGCTGATGGTTTTGAGACTCAGAGACAGTTCATCTGCAATATGTTTTATAGATTTCCCCGAACCTATCATACACATGATAAAAAACTCCCGACCTGAAAGAATTTCATGAGGTAATTTACTGTTGTCCTGTTCCAGGTTAAGAGCCAGTAATTCCGCTGCGGAAGGTGTAATATATTTTTTCCCCTCTCTTACAATGCGAATGGCATCTGTTAATTTATCGGGAAGACTTTCCTTTGTAATATATCCTGATGCCCCTGCCTGAAAAGATTTTATGGCATATTGTTCTTCTGAATACATACTTAATATGAGAACAGGTATATTTATTTTTTTAGTCTTTAATTCTTTTAAAACCTCAAGACCGTTCATATCAGGAAGAGATAAATCAAGTAAAATAAGATCATATCTGTGACATTTAATCTTTTTTAATACTTCCAGACCTCTGTCCGCTTCATCTGCTACAGTAATATCTTCTGTCTCTTCCAGTATCTGTTTTAAACCTCTGCGTACAATCGGGTGATCATCAACTACAAGTATTCTCGTCATAAGTTTTATATATACCTTTACAGTGTTTCTACCGGCACATAGAATTTATAAGGTTAAATTTTCTGAAGGGCCATTTTTTTTAAAGATATTCCTCTTTTATCGCCACAATCATATTCTATAACCCTGTCTGCACATGTAATGGCTGAAGCATAATTACTCTGATAATATAATATTAAACCTTTACAGTACCATATATTCGAGGAGAAGGGCTTCTTTTTTAGTTCTTCGTCATAATAATCAAGGGCTCTTTTATATATGGAAGAGTCCATAGAAAAGGAGGTGTCAAAACATTCAAAGGCTTTTTCATATTCATTCATAGAGGCCAGCACACAACCCCTGTTAAACCACAGATCAGGGCTTTCGTAGCCGGTACGGAGCATCATATCAAAACATGTAAGCGCTTCTTCGTATTGTCCGATATGTGACAGTGCAGAGCCTTTATTGCTCAATACTATCACATCGTTACGGTCAAAGTAGAGAGCTTTATTGAAATATATAATAGAAGCCTCATAATGTTCCTGATAATATAAAACAGTGCCTTTGTTGAAAAATGCTTCTTTAAAGGAAGGGTTAATATCAATAATAGTGTCAAAACATTTGATTGCTTCTTCATATTTATAGAGATTAATCAGTGCAACTCCTTTGTTATTAAGAGCCATTATATTGTTATTGTCTATCTCTAAAATCCTGTTATAAGAGTTTATTGCCTCTTCATATCTCCCCAGTTCATCCAGAGCAGAGCCAAGATTGTTCCACAGGTTTATATCCTTACTGTCAATCTTCAGAGCATGATAAAAAGAGGTAACAGCTTCATCATATTTTTTCAGATTAACCAGAATAATAGCTTTTGTTTTCAGAGTGTCAATATCATAAGGATCAAGTTCGAGAACTCTGTTATAACATTCAAGTGCTTCTTCGTATTTTCCCATACTGGCAAGGGTAGCCCCTTTGTTATACCAGCCTTCTTTCAGATAAGGATCTATTTTTATGACTCTGTCATAATATTTACCGGCTTCTTCATATTTTCCAAGTCCTGCAAGACGACAGCCTCTTCTGTTAACAGCCTTTATATCTTCATCTTCAAATTCCATAACTCTGTCATAACACCTGAGTATTTCCTGATGTTCGCCGTCATGACATACAATAATACTGTCTTCCACTTTAATATCCGTATTTGTTATGAAACCTGTAAAACTCATAATAACACCTTCTCTTTAATTTATATGAAATACCCTTTGAAATCAGGGAGAAATTCATTTCTATGACACTATAATATAAAGGAGAAGTAAAAAATATAGGGGAATAACTTATTTTCCTGTAGGACTTTTGCTATTTCATGTGACAGAAATATGCTATTTGAAGTATCTGAAATATATTACAAAGCTACAAAAAAGTCAGCCAGAGCCAGTAAAAAGGAAATCATATGGAGATGCCGAATAATATTATAATCAGGTTCATAAAAATCATTTATCGTGAAGCGTGAGTGGAAGATTGTCTTTACGATTCACTTAATTTCTAAATTACAGAAACATAATGAAGGGGGGAATTCGTTGATTACAAATGTTATACGGATTTCTATAACATAAATCATCGAAATAATAATATGTTCTTAAAAGCAGTTTTTCCGGGCAAATATATCCAGGGTGAAGGAATTCTTGCCAGATTACCGGAATGGATTAAATTACTGGGTAAAAAAGGATTAATTATCGCATCCCCTACGGCAAAAAATAAAATTCTTCCCCGATACATCGATGCTTCAACTGAAGACTCAATCTATATCGAGTCCTTTAACAGGGAGTGCTGTGAAAATGAATTAAATCGTATTTCCAGTATTGTTACCGGTAAACATGTAGATGTTATCGCAGGTATGGGCGGCGGTAAGGCTATAGATACAGCAAAAATTATTGCCGATCGTCATAATATCCCTGTAATTATTGTTCCAACCATTGCATCAACTGATGCGCCATGCAGTGGCTGCGCTGTCCTTTACTCCGAGGAAGGGCATTTTCAATCAGTTTATTATCAAAAAATGAATCCCCAGATAGTTCTGGTTGATATGACGGTCATTGCCAGTGCTCCTCCGCGATTTCTGATTGCCGGTATGGGAGATGCACTTGCCACATGGTTTGAAGCCAGATCGTGCGAACGGACCAGATCACAGAATGCATGCGGCGGATATAGCACAATGACAGGCCTCAATCTTGCCAGACTATGTTATGATACACTGCTGTTGTACGGCCTGGATGCTAAAATCGCCTGCGAAAAACATATTATCACACCGGCTCTGAATCATATTGTAGAGGCAAATATACTCCTGAGCGGAATCGGTTTCGAAAGCTCCGGCCTGGCGGCAGCTCATTCCATTCATAACGGCCTCACTGCTCTGGAAGAAACCCATTCTTTCTATCATGGAGAAAAAGTAGCCTTCGGTGTTTTAGCAGGTCTTCATCTTACAGATGCATCTCCTCAGGAAATGAGAGAAGTCTACAGCTTCTGCGAGAAAATTGGCCTGCCCACTACTATGGCAGATATTGGTCTAAAAAATATTGACAGGAATAAACTGATGAAAGTTGCGGTGAAAGCCTGCGATCCGATGGAAGCCATTCATCATGAAGCAGGAATTATTACTCCGGAAAAAGTTCTTAATGCTATGATCGCTGCAGATGCTATCGGTGAATCAAGAAAAAGTAATAATGACTTGATTGCAAAATGGCATAAGTCCTGAAAAAATATTTTCCAGGTAATTATTTTTTCTATTTACAAGATTTAATATTTCATTTCGAAATTCGAAACACATAATCCGTAACAAAAAATAACAATATAACAAAAACAATCGCCCATGTGAACCTTACCGCTCAGGAAAATTTGAGAGAAAAATTTTTTTAAAATATTCGTAACAACAAAAAACAGGCTATAACAGCCTGTTTTTGTTAAAATATAAAAACCTGCAGGGAATTAATTTTTCTTAAATTTTTGCAGGAAAGACGGTATGGAAACATTTGTGTCCCTGTCCTGGGGCTGGTTACTATCCATAAATGAAGGCAGAGTTATTGTAGATGTTCTGTATGGAGAAACTTCCTGAATCTTCTTTATTATCTTCTCTTTTATTGGCAATATATTTCCTTCTACATTCTTTGTAAAACCGGTTGCCACTACGATAACCTTAACCTTTTCACCCATAGTTTCATCACAGGCTGTTCCGAAAATAACGATTGCTTCAGGGTCTGCCGCATCTGCTATAAGGTCTGCGGCGGCATTAATCTCCGTAAGAGTCAGATCTTCTCCACCTGTTATATTAAACAGCACAGATCTGGCGCCATTTATGTTTGTTTCAAGAAGAGGACTTGAAATAGCAGCTTTTGCTGCATCAACAGATCTGTTATCTCCCTGGCCCGTACCTATACCCATCCAGGCAGTGCCTGCATTGCTCATAATAGTTTTAACATCTGCAAAATCCAGATTTATTTCTCCCGGCATAACTATCAAATCAGAAATACCCTGCACAGCCTGCCTTAAAATATCATCTGCTTCCCTCAAAGCCTCCCGAAAGGTCGTCTTTCTTTCTACTACCTGGAGGAGTCTGTCATTGGGAATGGTAATAAGAGTATCAACTCGCTGCTCAAATCTTCCTATTCCTTCTTCGGCAAGCTTCATCTTATGTCTGAGTTCAAAGGCAAAAGGTTTTGTGACAACACCTACAGTAAGAGCACCGGTGCTTCTGGCTATTTCAGCAACAACAGGAGCTCCCCCTGTTCCCGTACCTCCCCCCATGCCTGCTGTAATAAAAACCATATCTGCACCGTATATGGCATTGGCAATATCCTCTCTGTTTTCCTCGGCAGCCTTCTGTCCTATTTCAGGTCTGGCACCTGCACCGAGACCTCTTGTAAGTTTAATCCCTATCTGTATTTTAAGATCGGCTTTACACATATCCAGAGCCTGGGCATCAGTATTTATGGCTATAAATTCAACACCCTGTACGCCCATTTCTATCATTCTGCCAACTGCATTACACCCGCCTCCACCTACACCTATTACCTTAATAACAGCCTGTTTTTTTATATCTTCATTATCAATATTCATATTCTGCTCCTTTCCCGCAAATAGACGGAGTTAATCTATCTATCACATTACTTATAATCTTCAGAAAATTCTAAAATAATTAAAATTATATCATAAAATCTTCCATCCGTTACATATTTAAATAACTTTATATTTTCACTATATGAATCCATTTATATCAGGGCTCTTTGAGTTAACAAAACTATTGGTTTAAAAAAATTTCAGTAAAACATGTTCATATAAAGTTTTTTTGAAATGTTATATACAAAGGAATTTTCTATTTTTTATAGAATTTTGCATTTATAAAAATTTCGACTGTGTGATAAATTTTGTGTAAACCTCTCTTGAAGTCTTGTTTTATGGTAAATTTACACAAAATATCTTGCAGTCTCTAAATTTCAGGTGATGTTATGCAGGAACAGGGTAGATGTAACTTTATACCGGGAAAAATTCTTACACGTCAGTGTCCGAATAAAGCAACATGTCGCTGTCTGAAATGCAATAGAGATATGTGTAATGAGCATGCCATGCCTACCAGCGCAGGTATTATGTGTGTTGAATGTACTGCAGGTAAACCTTTAACGCCATTTCACGAAGAAGATATTTATACAGATGAAGAAATGGCATTGTTTGATAGAAATCATGCTTTATGGGCAGGCGATGCAGGCAGTCTGTACGACTCTCTCGGTCTTAAAGACGATCAGTTTGATGCAAGTTAACAGAAAGGGTTATTTGAAATGAAAATAGTCCTTCTTTCCCACTCCTATCCTCCGTCCATAGGAGGAGTGGCAACTTCTGTAAAAAGACTGGCACTAATGTTAAAAGAAAAAGGATTTTCCGTCTTTATTTCCACTTTATCAGGCAAACTGTTACCGGGACAGGAACAGGAACATATTGAAGAGGACCTTACATTATATCATCTCGGAAAATTTCCGGTCACATCCGATACGAAAGCCTCATGGTTTGAGCAATTATGCAGGATTATAGATAAACATAAGATTGATATTGTCCATTCATATTATGCTTCAAGAGCCGGTTTTACAGGAACTACGGCGGCAAAATTCAAAGGAATAAAATCAGTTGTAAGTATAAGAGGTAATGATCTCGAAAAGGACATGTTCTGCGGAAGCGATTTTCCTCTTATAGAATGGACTCTGAAAAACTGCTCCTCTGTGACATGCGTATCGGAAAACCTGAAAGCTCTTGCCTCTATCATAATTCCTGAAAAAAAAATAGATCTTATTTATAATTCTGTAAATACTTCTCTCTTTAAGAAAAATCTACGTGACAGAGCGATTTTTTCCGATTTATCCATTCACGAAGGTGAACCTGTTATAGGTTTTATCGGAGAAGGTAAGGCAAAAAAAGGAATTTATAGCCTTCTTAAAGCTTTCTCACAGGTTCTGGAACAGAGAAAAAGCCATCTTTTTTTAATAGGCAGAATGAGACACGAAATGGCTGATATGATAAAATTCTTCAGAGAAGAAAATAAATTATTTAATCGTTATTTACATATACTCCCTCCTGTTCTGCCCGAATATATTATCAAGTGTTACAATCTTCTTGATATATTTATTATGCCTTCCCTGAGAGACGGCATGCCAAACGCAATACTTGAAGCCATGGCATGTGAACTCCCCGTTATTACAACATCGGCAGGAGCCATACCGGAACTGGTAAAAAACGAAAAAACCGGTATAATAGTAGAACCGGGGAATATAGATAAATTAACGTCCAGTATGATAAAACTAATTGACAGTAAAGAATTAAGAGAAGAGATGGGTAAAAAAGGAAGAGAAAGAGTAATAGAACATTTCTCACCATCTAAAGAAGTGGAGAAAAATATTACAATTTATAATAAACTGGTAAAAAGTTAATCCGAGGTGTACATCTGTATGTTATAATAAATAATTCTCCCGTTACACCTTACCGGTCAGAAAAAAATAAATTATAAGAAAAACCGACTATAATCTAAAAGGGGGGGCTATCTTATGAAATTACCTGAAAACTTTAAGATTACAGGATCTGTTGATGAAATTTACTGGCAATTAAAAGATACAACGGACATATTTGTAACAGAAGGTAAAAAACCCTGGGCCTTCGGATGCCTGGGAGCAATATTATTCATCTCACTCTTTACATTAATACCATTAATATTTGTATCTTCGCCGTCAGAAGATGCCTCATACAGGTTCTGGGTATATTTTATGGTTTTTATCTTTGCTGTAGTTATGATTATTATGGCAGCAGCGAAACATAAAGCAGGATTTGGCAAGAAAAAAGAATCACTTGATATGATGCTGGGAATAATAGAAGCAGTAAGAGATGATTTAAGGAATAAAGGAATTATGACCCTGACCTGTGAATTTGCACCAAGAAACAGGCCGGTAGAATCTGACCAGAAGGCCAGTGAACCGAGATTTTCCAGTGTAAGGAGAATAAAATATAAATATAAAACAGCAGATTTTAGATTCACCATGCTTGACGGTAATATCCTGAAAGTCCGCATCTATACGAAAGAAAGAGAAAAAATAAAAGTAGATCACAGAACAAAAAGATATTTCAGAAAAAAATTTCTTCTGAAAATCCGGCTGGATATAAATCATAAATGTTATGATATGGCCCGTTTTAACGATGGAGTCTACAGAAATTATCAGCTTACCCCTAATATAGTAATTTCAAGGGTAAGTAAAGGCGAGAACCATATGTCAATGAAAGCAGTACTGTCAAAGTTAGATCAATATTCAGGCAGACAGGTAGCAGGAATGATAAAGGGCATCTATTCGGGAGTAAAATTTAAAAAATTTTCGCACGTTCCAACATAGACCGGTCATAATCGTAACGGACAACGCATGACAGAAGGATAAAAACTTACAGATTACCTGGTATCATATTTAGCGATGTTAAAACTTAGTACCGTAACAGGTAAATTCGTAATAATTTATGAATTATTTAGTGAGCGGTAATCAGAATAATTTAGCAAAATATTTTTTCAGATATGTATCAAATCAGCAGTATAAAAAATAATACAGAAGAATTTATTTCATCTCTGCACCATGGGAGTCCCTATAAACCATTAAGTGTAAAAATAAAACTTACATGGAACTGTAATCTCTCCTGTGTCATGTGTAATTCCACAAGGCAGATGAGAGGAACGCAACTGGGATATAAAAGAGTCATAGGGCTTGTACAGGAACTTGCGGAAATGGGGTGCAAAAAGATACATTTTTCAGGAGGAGAACCTCTTCTATGGGATGGTTTATTTACCATTGCAGAATATGCACGGCACAGGAAACATATAAAAGTAAATATCACAACAAACGGAACCCTTCTGAACAGGGAAATGGCAAAAAAATGCCTTCACAGCCGATTTAAAACCATATCGGTTTCACTGGATTCACCTGATGAGTCAATTCATGATATGATAAGAGGTGCAGGAAACTGGAGAAAAACCATAGAAGGGATAAAAAACCTTGTAAAAGAAAAAGAACTGGCCGAAAGGGGAACTAAAATAAGGCTCAATGTTGTTGTAAGCAAATTGAACTATAAAAGCCTTCATAAACTGCCTGAACTGGCATCTTCTCTGGCAATAGATTATCTCCTCCTCATACCTGTAGATGACCATCTTGGCATGGATTTTAAATTAAATTATGACGAACTCCTTGAATATAATACTGAAATAGGTCCGACTCTTGATGAAAAAGGAAATAAATATAACCTCTGGGAATGGCCTGACCAGGCTTTTCCTTTCGGAAAAACTTTTTCATCCCTTGAATTTTCTTCAAAAGGATTGTATTCTATGGGTATATATGAAAAAATTCCCTGTTTTGCTCCGTGGCTCCATTCTTTTATATCTCCCAGAGGGAGGGTGTTTATCTGCTGTATGACTAAAGATGTGGGAGTACTGGGGAAAATTAAAAAGAAAAATTTCAAAGAAATATGGGAAGGGGACCTGTACAAACAGGCCAGGCATATAATGCTCAAAACACGCTTCCCCGAATGTTTCAGATGTGATAGCTTTATAAAGGAAAATATACAGATATCCAGATATTTATTTCATAATGATAGAAAAAATGAAACTCCTTTGCTTGCAAAAAAATAATAGGGGAAGAGAAAAAAGTCAATAAATATTGAGGTTATAGCTTGAAAAGAAAAATTCTTGTAATAGATGATAAAGAAGAACTGCTTATGCTTCTGGAGATAATATTTCTGGATACAGGCTATGAAACTATCGGTACAACAGAGAGTACCCTGGCAGTTAAATATGCGATGAAAGAAAAACCGGATATAATAATCCTGGATATCATGATGCCCGGAATGAATGGATGGGATGTATTAAAAGAGATAAAAGGTAACAGTGCCATAAAAAATATACCGGTACTTATGCTTTCTGTGAAAGCTGACAGAGAAGACAGGGAAAAGAGTAAGAAACTCGGTGCAGAGGCAATTATGAGAAAACCATTTGAAGCTAAAAAACTGATTGAAGTGGTAAATAAAATAATTGAAGAGAGAAGTGATATCAAATAAAATCTCGCGAAAGGATTGAATATATTGAATATAAATCCTGAAAAAGTAAAAGAAGGTTATAAAAAAATAATAGGAGAAATAAACCTGCCTCATGTGGATTTAAAAAAAGTAGCACCAAAAATCCTTGATGTCATAGTCGATGTATTCGGAGCAGACAGAGCAGATCTTGCCATAATCAGAGAAGATTTTGATATAAACCATATGGCTCTTACGGAAGAAAATGCTATAAAATTAAGAATAACAAAGGGTTATAAAGATGAAGAATGGCATATACTTGTAGAATCGGGAGTACTTATGGAGAGTATCCGTCATGCCATAGTTACAAAAAAAAGTCAGATTTATTCGGATACGTCTGAAGAATCGCCTGAAAAGCTGGAAATATCCGAGAAACTCGAACATGGATGCTGGATGAATTATGTTCTTGTTATACAGGATAGAGCAATCGCAAATGTTCATCTTGCAAGTAAAGAAAGATTTTACTATCAGATGGACGAATTAAAGGAACTGGAACATATGAGTCAATTGCTCGCAACTGCCATCAATGTAGCAGGTCTGTGGGAAAAAGAAAGAATGCTCCTTATGGAATTTATCCATTCCCTTAATGTTGCCCTTGAAGTAAGAGATAAATATACGGCAGGTCATGTGGAAAGGGTAAAACTCTATTCAGGCCTTATCGCGCAGGAACTAAAACTGCCTGATGACCAGATAGAATTAATTAAAACTGCTGCCATATTGCATGATATAGGTAAAATCGGTGTAAGTGACAGTGTGCTGAAAAAACCGGGAGCTCTGAACGATGAAGAAAGAAAGGAAATACAGCAGCATGTAGTTATGACAGACGTCATACTTAAAAACCTTTCTCATCTTGATGAAGCAAGACACCTGGCATGTTTTCACCATGAAACCTATAACGGCACAGGATATGTAATGGGTGTCAGCGGAGAAGACATACCCCTGGGGTCGAGGATCATTTCCATTGCCGATACCTTTGATGCAATGACTTCAAACCGTGCCTACAGAAGAGCCTTTTTCGTAGAAGAAGCCCTTAATATTATGGAAGATCCCAGTATAAAACAATGGGATAAAAGTATTATAAAAATCTTTGCTATGTTTCTGAGAACAAATAAATTTAAGTCAATAGCCGAAGAAGAAGGTCTTATTATTTATAAAGACGGTAAATATGACAGAGAAAACAGTTCTCTTAAATTCGAACAATTTACAAATTTTTTCAATAAAAATTAATATTTCTGTATGATGGAGGATTTTATATGAAAAAAATATTATGTCTTATAGTTATAATCACTGTTATATCCCTTTCTATCGTTCTTGCACAGCAAAAAACCTGTCCTAACTGCAAAGCGGAATGCAAAGTGGAATATAAACTCTGTCCGTTCTGCGGATATAAATTCGAAGAACCTCCTCCTGCCACAGGTAATCAGTCAGGAGGACAGTTAATTATAACGAAAATAGAACCTCTTCAGGGCCCTCCCGGCTCACAGGTGAAAATAAGTGCCCAGAATGTTCAGGCAGGGAATCTGGGTATATACAGGGTGGATTTTAACGGTGTTACGGCTCTCATTGAATCTGTTCAGTCTGACGGTATATATGTCATAGTTCCACAGAATGTTACAAGTGGCCCCATAAACGTCTATGTAAACAATGAACAGATCAGTTATATGGGTTATTCTTATTTTACGGCAGGCACTGCTCCTGTCATGGCAACTCCTCAAACCACAGTCGACACAGGTATGACAACAACCAGTATAACTGCACTGCAGAATCAGACGCCTGTGGTTCAAACAAATGTACCGACACCGGTAGCTCCTCCTGTTCCTACGGCTCCCTTAAGTGTAACGAATATACCTGCCGGTACCCTGGGTATTGGGAAAATCGTTTATACGTCATGGGATAAAAATAAAAGCTATGAAGATATATGGGTAATAAAATCAGGAAGTAAATCCCCTGTAAATATAACTCATGATACCAATTGTGACACAAATCCCTGCTGGTCACCTGACGGAAAATCAATAGCCTTTACCTCAACAAGAGAAGGAAACAGGGAAATCTATGTTATGAGCCAGGATGGTACACAGATAAGAAATCTTACAGGCAATTCCTTCTGGAATGATAACCCCGACTGGTCACCTAAAAATAATAAGATAGCCTTTGAAAGCTGGAGAGATGGAAATCTTGAGATATATTCCATGAATACAGACGGAAGAGGCCAGGTAAATCTGACGAAAACTGCAAAAGATGATGTAGAACCTTGCTGGTCTCCTGACGGAACAAAAATAACCTTTACAAGCAACAGAGAACAGAATTTCGAAATATTTATTATGAACTCAGACGGAAGTGGCCAGCACAATCTGACCAGAGCCGGTACTACAGATGAAAAAGAGCCTTCCTGGTCACCTGACGGAACAAAAATAGCCTATACCTGTCATAAAGACAGTCAGGACGACATATATATCATGACTGTAAAAGGCACAAATCAGGTAAATTTAACAAATAATCCGATCTCGGACGATCGTTCCCCATGCTGGTCTCCTGACAGTAAAAAAATTGCCTTCATGTCAAACAGGAGCACTACAGCAGAATCTAACTACTGGGAAATATGTATTATAAATGTTGATGGAAGTAAAGTAATTAACCTGACAAATAATTCTTACTGGGATGGATTCCCCAGATGGGTCAAATAAAACAGGGATTTATGGGATTTATGGGATTGACAGGAAAAGTCTGGCACCAGATATTTTGTAATTAATGTCTTCCCATAACGCTATAACATTGGGCTTTGCCTGTATGGTGCTCTGGAGGAAAAATATCACGGCAGAGCAGGTGTGTTTTAATCGCATATAAGACAATGTGGCATGATGTAAGCTCTATCAAACATGTATGTTCCAGTTTAGATTTTTCCGGAAGAGCGCCATACAGGCAAAGCCGGGCGATTGTATTTAGTGGAGTATTTACCGATGCCAGCTCTCAGGTGCTGACAATATTTCTGACCGGGCACTATGAATGTTATTTATTGGCACGGGTACCATCCAGGTAAGACATGATCAGTTTTATTTCTTCCTGCATCTGTTCCACTCTGTTTCTTGCAAGTTCGCGGAAATGTCCTTCACTCTCTGCAGTAGTCAGAGTCTCCTGGAATATATCGCTTATAGATTTATTCGGAGCTATTTGAATTAATTTTTTCAGTTTTGTATCATTTAATTGCTTCAGATTCATAAGCGAAACTCCCTTAATCGACAAACAAATTTTTTATCATAAAATCCGGACATAATTCTCAGTGCCCTATGGTAAGTTTACATAAAAGATATAACTTTGTCAAATTTATCTAAAAAATTTTTATTTCTTTTTTTTAGTTCCTTTTCTCTTATTAGAAGATTTCTTCCTGCTATCCAGTTTTCTCTTTAATGAAGAAGTATATTCATGTAAACTTCTCGTATAATTCTCATTGTAAGGAGCAAGTTCTATAGCTCTCTTTACAGCTTCTACAGCCCAGTCAAACTTGCCAAGACTGTAATAGGCAAGGGATAGATTATAATGGGCATTGGCAAAATCAGGGTTTTCTTCCAGAGCTATTTTATATTCCTTTATGGCAAGATTGAATTTTCCCCTGTTATAGTACACACAGCCCAGATTATTATGGGCCAGAGAAAAATCAGGGTCAAGTTCTATGGCTCTCTTATGATATTCCATGGCCTCATCAAGATTTCCCATACAATAATAAACCTCTCCCAGAGTATTATAAACTTTAGGATTGGCGGGAAATAATTGAAGGGATTTATTGTAAGCCTCAATAGCCTCTTTAAAGAGCCTCAATTTTTGATAGGCATTTCCAAGATTGGAATAAGCAAGATCATATAAAGGATTGAGCTCTATGGCTTTTTTATAATATTCAATAGATTTTTCCGATGATCCATGATTACAGTAATAACATCCAAGGTTATTATATGCTACAGGATAATATGGGGCAAGCTCAATAGCTTTTTCATAATGTTCCCTTGCTTCGTCCACAAGTTCACAGCTATATAAAAACTCACCGTAACTGTTGTGGAGAAAAGCCTGATCCGGATTTTTTTCAAAGGCCATTCTATAAATTTTCCTGGCTTCTGCCGTTTTGCCAAGTTTATAATATGACAGAGCCAGATTTTCCCAGGCAATCATATAAGCAGGTGATAGTTCTACTGTTTTCTGATAATATTCTATGGCCCTGGGATAGTCCTGAAAGTTATAATAAGTAGTTCCCAGGTTATTATAAGCCAGATAATAGGACGGATCAAGCTGGATGGCTTTTTTATAATACTTAATTGCCCGTTCTATATCTGATTGTTCATAGTATATTTCACCGAGATTTCTATAAATAAATGCATCTGTAATACCAAGATCAATAAGTATGTTATATTCTTCTATGGATTTATCAAGTTCTCTTAATCTGTAATAAATAGAAGCAAGATTCAAATGAGCAAGAGCAAATTTCTCATTTAATTCTATGGCCTTTTTATACTGCAGACCTGCTTCCTGAAGTTTATCCTGCCTGAAATAAACACAGCCAAGATTATTATAGGCCATAGAGAAGGTTCCATCCAGTTCTATAGCTTTCTTAAACTCCTCTTCTGCCTCGGTAAGTTTCTCAAACTGTAAATAAAGCTGTCCCAGCTTGTTATGAATGGAAGGAACAGAAGGGGAAATCTCCAGAGCTTTCGTATAGTTTTCCAGTGACAGTTCGAAATTTCCCATTTCATAATAAATCTTACCAAGTCCTCCGTAAGCTACTGTATCGCAGGGATCATATTCAATTAATTTTTTATATTCTTCAATAGCAAGTTCTGTCTGTCCCTGGTTTCTATAGGCCAGAGCTATATTTCTCCTTATAACCGCACAGTCCGGTTCTATTTCCAGGGCTTTTTCAAAATATTCTATGGCTGATTGAATATCATTCTGTTCATAAAGTATGAGAGCTAGATCATTATAGGCCATTGATGAATCAGGCTCCAGATCGATTAATTTCTTATATTCTTCAATGGCAAGATCTATTTTTTTCTGTTCATAATAAAGATTGGCCAGATTTCTATGGGTCTCTACGAGATCGGGTTCTATATGAAGGGCTCTCTTATATTCTATGAGGGCTTCATCAATTCTGCCCTGACGGTAATAAACAAGGCCGAGATTATTCCGTATCATTCCGTCTTCATTTAATTCCATAGCCAGAGTATACTGTGCTATAGAATCATCATATTTTTCCATTAAATAATACGTATATCCAAGATCATTATGTATGGACGGATCATCAGGAGATAACTCTATAGCTTTTTTGTAATGTTCCACAGCTTCTTCATACTGGCCGAAAGCACGGTAGGTACAGGCAAGATTATAATAAGTAATAGCATAATCAGGCCTTATTTCTATGGACTTTTTATAATTCTCCAGTGATAAATCTCTGTTTCCCAGTTCCAGATAGGTAAGGCCAAGATTATTATAAGCAGACGCCAGTGCAGGATCCCATTCTATAGCTTTCTTATACGCTTCTATAGCTTCATCATATTTTCCCTCATTATAAAGTATAAGACCTTTTGAATTATACTCTATGGCTTTCGATGCTTTTTCTTCTATCTCTTTGAGCCTTGCATCGACAATCTTATTGTAAAGGTCTGTTTTCACAGTGTAGAGAGATTCATAAGGTATATCATAAAGTTCAGTCACAGAACCTCTGATAGAACTTCTTACAGGTTCTTCCTGACAATCATGTTCTCTGTAAGACAGAAAAGGAGAAACATTTATATGGGGTGGAAGAGGCAGATTATGAAAATAGGCATATTTTGTGCTTTCAAAAAAACACCTGTTACAGCGATATATATATACTTTAGAAGGAATATTCGGAGCAACAGGATTTTGAACAGCTTCAGACCTGTCTTCCTGTTCCGAAGTTTCACACGTCTTAACTGTTTCTGCTACTGCTCCACGAAAAACCTTTCCATGAGGTTCTTCTGTTTTAAAATATCCATCTAACCTGCGTAAAAATTGTTCCTTTATTTTTCTGAATTCGGGAAGACTTTCTTTACGGGCAAGTAAAAGTTCTTTTTTTATAGATTTATTTCCACAGGCAGGACATCTGCCAAATAAAGTTCCTAACATATAATTTCCCCTAAAAATAATTTAAATAAAAATATGAGTCTATTGTCTTTAGAAGGGGAAAACATATCAGCAGGTAAGATATCCTTTAATAGCGTGTCTATATATAAGGCATTCCTTATCATCTGAAATTGAAAGTTTTATATTCCATCTGTCAAACCATTTAATACGGCCCTTCATCTTCTCTCCGTCTCTGAAAATAATCTCTATATTTTTATTATTTTCTATAAGGTCATTAAAAAATTTATTAGTCAGATGTTCCGCATCAATCTGAGGCTCTTTATCCTGTTTGACTTCAGTCTTTTCTGTTTCACAGGTTTCAGTCATTATAATATCCTTTCTAACCTGAAATAATACGTAATGAAATTCTCAAATTCTACAAGAAATAGAAAATTCCTTTTATAAGAATCTATTGTTTATCAGGGGCATGTTCTGGTAAAAGGGACTTCATTTCTATCTAAAAAAATGGACAGACAGGTTCCGGGTATTACAAGAGACAGAGGATTTTCCTTTTTAGATGAAGAACCAACACTACCTGTAGCATAAATGAGGCCCGTAAGATTACCTGCCGTATCAAACATGCCGGAACCGGAACTTCCCGGTTTTATATCCATTCTGAATCCCATAACCTGCCTGTCTTTATCATTTAATACCTTATAAATCAATCTCCCTGAAGATATACTATTCCATGGATCTTCCGGATTTACCGATGCATAATAAAATTCCTGTCCACTGTAGGTACCGCTGTTATCAACTGTTGTAACTATATTAAAATTACATTTTTCATATGGTTGTATTAAAGCTAAATCACGCCACTTATCAATATCTATTACCCTGGCGGGAAAAGATTTCTTTTTCCCCTTACATAATAATACAACTGTTATGGAATCTGCCACTTTCCCTTCCGATATACCACAGGAACTGGCTGTTTCACTGCTTACGGAAATACAATGGTAACATGTAAGAATATGTCCCCGGGGTGAAACAAGAACTCCGAGAGAATTACTCTGTTCTACAGGGACAGATGTTCTGTTTTTTACAACGGTCCAGAACATGTCAAGTCTGACAATGGAATTATTGATTATATCAGTAGTTTCGTCAGCAGAACTTATAGTCATAGACAGAGAAAAAATTAATAATATAAATATAATGACTGTGCAAAGTAATTTATTCATCTAATAATTACCTTTCATTAAAACTTAACGCCACCATAACGAGTTGTTTAAAGCTGATGGTTGAGAATTGAGATTAACCTTAAACTCTCAACTCCCAACTCTCAACTTTATAATAATTTAACGAGAATGGACATTTTTATATATTATTGGCTGACAAAATCTTCGTGATAACATTCAGAAAAGTCAAGGCCTGTTTCGGGAAAATTCTCCAGAAAACACAGTGCATAAAACCTGAAAAAAGTATGAATCGGAATAAATGGAACAAGAAATAAATAGGAAATTGCCATAATTATACAGAATATTAAGAGACTTCCAATAATACCTGCTACGATTCCGATCGTAACATTTTTCATAAAGAGAAACACAATACCTATGCCGATACCCACTGCTATGATTATAAGAGGAATATACACTACAGCCAGCGCTATAACAGTCAGGATGAATATAATAATACCGAGAAAAGCACCTGCTGCGGCAAAAGCAATTTTCAGGGCATAATAAATGAGAAACTGAAATGGATAGTTCAGTATTAATCTCATAAGAAAACCTGTAGAACCTGCTATTCCCATATCTCTGGCATAAGAAATAGGACAGGAAAAATCATAGGTCAGAGAATATATAATACTCGATATTATAACAAGTATGAAAAAAGCTACAAAAGAAAGTATAAAATTCGGAATAATAGCCCAGATTGCAAGAGTAGCATCAGGTTTCTCTATTATATGCCAGATATGCAAAAAAAGGGGAATAAATATAATGATTGTGAGGATAAAAAGCACTGTTCCGACCAGGATATTAAAAAGAAACAGAGAAAAACCTTTGCTTTTATTACTGTTAAAACTTCTTACTATAGAAACATGTCTCTGTATTAATGATTCCATAAATACAAAAAACATATTGGCTCTTATATAAGAAATCAAGAAAGAAATAGCAGTCAGTATTATAATAGAAAGAGCGATTAAAACATAAATCAAGATACTGTGATCCTTATAAAATGTCTGTAAATGTTCTATATTCTGTCTCAGACCCTCTGAGACGTTATCAGATGACCCTCACCCTCCGCCATCACCGCTACTGCCGGCACTGTTACCACCACCGCTGCTGCCACAGCTACCTGCTGCCTGTTGTAATACTCCTCCAAGAAACCCTGCCAGGCTTAATTCAAGCAATTTCCTCCAGCTGAATGGCTTCAGAAAAAAAAGTTTTGTTCTTCTGAAAGCCTCATACATAGCTTTCTCTGCATAAAGCATTTAGAGAAGCACCTCCTTAAAATTCAGTTATCAGTTATATTATTATGTAATAAATCATCTTCACTGCTCACTGTTCACTTCCCTTCTACCACCAGAAGGGATAAAAATCATCTGCTTTACTTTTAGTAAGATTCTTAAGTCCTGAACCGTTAAAATTCATTATATAAATATCCCATGAGCCGCTTCTGTCAGAAGCAAAAACTATTTTATTTCCGTCGGGAGACCATACGGGAGTGGTATCTTCTCCCGGATCTTCCGTAAGATTTGTTCTGTACCATCGATCCCATTTTCTATCCCAGGTAATTCTATAAATTTCTTTATTTCCATGTTCACAGGAAACATAAAGTATGGAATACCCGTCAGGAGACCACTTTGGAGCAGCTTCTTTATCACATTTTTTATCCATAACACAGGGAGAATATCCCTGTGATGAAATTATCTGTAAATCTGCGAATTCCTGATGATGGGTAAGGAAAACAATATCTCTGCCATCAGGAGCGAAAGAGGGGAAATAATCATCATCTTCACTGCTGGTCAAACGGTTCAGAGATTTTCCGGCAGGTGTCATGGTATAAATTTCATTATTTCCTTTTATCCATGATTCAAAAACAATTAATTTCCCATCTTTTGACCAGTCAGGATTACCGTCATAAACATTGTTTTTCGTAAGTCTCACTTTTTTTGAATTACCGATGGTCATAACATAAATCTCAGGATTACCGTCTCCGTCTGTTTCATAAATGATTTTTTTACCGTCAGGAGACCAGCAGAAGGAAGGCTCATAATCATAGGCCTGGTTGTTAGTAAGTCTTTCAGGCTCTATGCCATTTTTCTGCATAATATAAATATCAGGATTACCGCCTCTTGTGGAAATAAAACCTATGTATTTGCCGTCAGGAGAACCGGCAGGCATAGAATCCGATTCATCGTTATCTGAAAGTCTCGTCCTGGAAGAACCATTCTGTTTCATGGAATAAATATCATAATTTCCGTTTAAATCCGTAACATAAAGTATGACATCTGGTCTTTTTGCCGCTCCCAGAGAAATAGAACATATGAGAGAAAAGATAATAAGAAAACATATAAAATTTTTCATCATAAAAATCTCCTATTTATCAGGTAATAAGGGCAAAAATTTAATTTTTTTTTAATTTCCTGTTTTTTTAAGACCTTCTTTTCACGGGCAAGATTGACAAAATTATAGGAACATCTGTAACAGAAAATATCTCTTCTGGCAGTTCTTTCAAAACAATCAGGACACTGATTTTTCGGCATGGGAGAACGAAGAAAAAAATATAATATCCATCCTGCCACAGGCAAAAGTACTGCCACATAAGCCCATAGAAGAGCCCACATGTTTCTGTTCCTGGCATCTTTATATATGGACATGGCTACCCACAGGATAAGAAAAACACCTGTAATTTCTATTAACGTAATAAGCTTTTCCATGTACATCATGCTCCAACGATCCAATTCACTCATTCCGCCGGATGTGCAAATCGCATCCTGTGTAACATAACCTGAGTCAAACAACAGTCCGGTAGAAAAAACTGCACACACTCTTATGGTAAACTATAACAATATTTTACCATAAGAAGGAACTATTTAAAATAACTTTTATAAAACCTTTATGATCTTTATTAGTAATTCTCATACCATGTAACATAACAGGACTCACAAATCAAAAAAAATAGTAAGCGTTCAGCATTTAGCTATCAGCTATCAGCTAAAGATTACAGGCTCTGATTATATAAAATGACATTTACTATGTAATTCTAATAAAAGCTGACTGCTCACTGCTGATAGCTGAACGCTTACCAAAAAATATATATGCAGGTTATAAAACATCGAACTTCTATCGTGTGTAACTGCCATGACCGTTTCGCTCAAAACATGAGAATCTATTCCCTCTTCCCTCTTCACCCTTCATGATTCTCACACAAATCTTTTACATACAGAATATGTAGGAAAAATTCCTACATACATGGTAAAAAATGCTATTGTAAAATCTCCTTTTTTCTGATATTATTCTCTTATTGTTTTCTTAGATTACAAAAAATTCAGTAGGAGGTTTGCAACATGTTAGTTCAAACACCATGCAAAGTTTCTCAGGAGAAAGTAACTTTTGATGTAAAAGAATTAGAAGCGATTCTCAGTGCTCCTGCCATGGATTTAACACCATATCCTCCGGCAGCAGTCACGCTCAAAGACGGACGTACCATGCTTATAAAGCAGGCAAATAAAGAAGATGCACCAAAACTTCTGGCTTATCTTAAAAAATTACTTGATGTAGAGCATGATTTCTATGATATCGTAGGAGCAAGGGTCTATGCGGAAATACTCGGATGGTACAGAAATAGACTGAAAGATCCCTATACACTCGTAGGACTTATAGACGGAGAATGTGTCGGTTTTGCAAACGGCAGACTCATGGATGAAGATGTAAATATAAGTCTTCATACACTGGCATTTGCAAGGGGCAACAGAATAGGCGCCATTATGTACTATGCAAAATGCGAATATACCTTCGAGATTTTAAACCAGGAAGAATTCTGGGCCACCTATGAAAGTTACAACGGCCTTAAGAGATGGGGTATAGGAATGGCACAGCCTTCCTATCCATGGCCTGATTACCAGCATGAACTCGGCGGAGCAAGAGTATATTACGTAACGAAAAAATACTGGGAAAAGGTAGTAAAGAATTACATGCTTGAAATGACAGGCTGTAAACTTGTAAGACCTGTTCCCGAAGAACTGATGAAAAAGAATGAAAACTTCTTTATGCCTGCAGAAGTAATGGTTTAAATATACCGGTAAATACGATAAATAAAGGCTTTAGCGCAGGTTAAAGCCTTTATTTTTTACGTTAAAAAAAGTGGCAGAAAAACATCTTTCCTAAATGGAATCTAAAAAATTAACGGTGACACCTTTTATTATGGTCAGCAATAATAAAATCTGCAGCAGCCTTGAAATCTTTTACCATAACATCAGGTTTTATATCCACCTTTTTATCCTTGCATCCAGAGCCTGTTTCAAGTCCTATACTTACTACCTGCGGATCTGCCTTCTCCCCTGCCGATATGTCCGTAGTCATATCTCCTACCATATAGGATTTGGTGAGATCTATACCATGTTCTTCTGCAGCTTTCAGCAACATGCCGGGATTGGGTTTTCTCAGAGGATCTGTCTTATCATTGGTAGAAGCAAAATATATGGCATCAATATCTCCGCCTGAGCTTCTTATATCCTGTAGCATTTTATCATCAATCTCTTTAAGTTGTTCCACAGTCATAAAACCTGCCCCTATACCACCCTGATTTGTTACAAGAATTTTAAGAAGGTCCGTCTGTTTTGTAAGCTCTGCAAGTCCATCTTTTGCCTGGTCAAATAATACAAGATCTTCCGGTTTATTTACCGGAAGATAACTGCCGTCAGGCTTGTTGCTTACATTGAGAGTGCCGTCTCTATCCATAAAAACTGCAGCTTTATTATGAAAACTCTTTCCTGATAAAGGAATCACCTCTTTAATAATGTAACGCATAAAGCGTTAACAATAATTGTTTTATCTTCACATTGTCACATTAATTGATTTGATAAAAAAGTTCTTAGCACTTAGTACCGCTACAAATAAGTTCGTAACCATTTTATCAGCTTCTGCCTGACAGGCTCTTACGAAGAAAAATAATTTGCCTTATATCATTTGTTTTACAGACAATAAATTAACCCTTATTTAATTTTTAATTCTATAGAAAAAACTAATTGCTAACAGTTAATTGCTTTTTTGTTAAATATACAAAGTCGAGTTATATTAAAATAATAAATATAAAGCAATATAAAGTCAATATAAAATATGTTAAGTTTTTGTTAATTTCACTGATTATCGAAGAGCCATGTGAGCATATGAATGGGAAACCTCCCGTAATACATCACTGTTCTTAAGTTTTGTTAATTTCATCCTTAACATATTAAGAGCAGAAAGGGCTGATCTTTCTTTAATTTCCTCTCTGGAACCGGTAAATTGAAATTTCTGCACATCTGTACCTGACGGGCCTGATAGAGCAATATAAACAAGCCCTACAGGTTTTTCATAGGTACCTCCTCCAGGGCCTGCTATGCCTGTAACAGAAATCGCATAATCGGAACCTGAAAGAGATTTCACTCCCGTTGCCATAGCTTCTGCTACTTTTTTGCTTACGGCGCCATGTTTTTTTATTAATTCTTCCGGTACCTTTAAAATATCTATTTTTGCATTATTACTGTATGAAACAACAGCTTCAAGAAAATATTCGGAAATGCCCGGCACATTGGTGAGCTTATGAGATATAAGACCTCCCGTGCATGATTCTGCAACGGAAAGGGTTAATTTCTTTTTTGCCAGTTCCTGTGCCACAGCATGTTCAAGTAAATCCTGACCTTCACCGAAGATAACATCACCGAGACGGGAACGAATATCTTTTTCTGTTTCTGAAATAAGCTTTTTAGTTTCTTTTTCTGTCTTACCTTTTGCATGAATTCGCACGGAAATAACACCGTTCTTTACCCTTGTTCCTACGGAAGGATTATTGTTTCTGTCCATGAGATTGCCGAGTTTTTCTCCCAGAATGGATTCGGGAATGCCATAACAATTCAATAGTTTCGTAAGTATAACATCTTCATTTTTCTCTTTAAGCACAGGATAAATCGATTGAAACATGGATTTCATTTCCGAAGGGACGCCGGGAAGAGAAATTATTTTTATACCTTTATAATTCAGTAAAAATCCCGGAGCAGTTCCATGTTCATTTTTTATTACAGTTGCACCTTCAGGAATCATAGCCTGTATTCTATTAACAGGTGGCACATTCAGATTTCTCATTTTGAAAATCTGTTCTATTCTCCTGAGGCTTTCTTTATGAAGTCGTAGAGGACAGTCGGAAAATTCAGATATTACTTCCCTCGTAAGATCATCTTTCGTCGGTCCCAGGCCGCCTGTGGTAAAAATCAACTCGGATCTCCCTGTAGCAATGGTCAAAGCTTCCTGAATCTGAGAAGCATAATCTCCGACACAGGTATGATATTTTACATCAATACCGGCGGCAGAAAGCATATCGGAAAGATAAGAGGCATTTGTATCGGTAATTTCACCGAGAAGTAATTCCTGGCCTATTGAAATTATTTCTGCTACCATAGATCATAAGCTAACAGCTAACAGTTAACACGCTGTTTTTTCCTTATCAAATATTTTGACCGAATTTTTTTATATAATCCTCTACTGAAAGATCATGTCCAACATCACGTTTTTCCTTTTCAGAGAGAAACCATTTATGTTCCAGTATCTGGCAGTAAAGTTCTGCATGAGTACAGTCTTTTTTCAGATCTTTTAATTTCTCCAGAACAGGAGTAAAAAGCTCATTCAACCAGTGAAAGGCTGCCACACTCAGTGGGGTGCTCCTGTTATTCTGTTTTGAAAGATTCACTTTGAGTCCCTGTATTTCGTTTATGATAAGTCTCGCCTGCATTTCTTCCGCAACAATACCTGTAAGGCTGTGAAGTAAATCTGAATGAAAACTTCTATCTGATACAAAGGCTCTTAATTTCAGACGTTCTCCTGTTTCAGTTGTTTTGATTTCCAGTTCATCGACTGAAAATCCCATGGCATTAAGGGTTCTTACATGTTCCTGAATACGGTATTTTTCATCAGGTCTTATGACTTCTTCTTTATTTATTACATTCCAGAGTTCTTCATAACGTTTATGAATATATTCTCCTGTTTCAAATATGGGATAATCAGGAGGAAGTTTTGTTATGGCAGCGAGATCTGCGAGGGCGCCGCTTATATTTTCTTCCATAATCTCCAGTTCATGTTCACGGAGATTATCGGAAATGGTGGGATGAATTTCAGATGTTTCCGCATCTACAAGATAGGCCTGCAGTGCTCCTGCATCACGGCGAAAAAGGGCATTTGAGAGAGAACAGTCTCCCCAGTAAACACCTGAAAGATGTAACTGTACGAGAAGACCTGTTATTGCATCGAGAAGAGACTGTCTGTACCGTTCAAGGCTGGAATGCATAAATATGGAATAATAGGGCAGAGAATATTCCAGGTATTTCGTAATCAAGACACTCATATTTCCATCTGCCGTGACAGTTTTAACATGTCCTACAGGGGACACTACGGGAAGTTTTATTTCTTCCATCTGCCTGAGGAGATTGTATTCCTTTTCAGCTATTTCTGCAGGCAGCTCCTTGAGTGCATAAAGAACACCGTTATAATTGACAAAAATCACTGTATGACGGGAAAGTCCGCAGGGAAGTTTTTCAAGACGGGAACAATGTTTTTCCCATGCTACAAGCGGTAAATTCCATGGTAAATCCAGGAAATCAGGATGACCCTGGCGGATAAATATATCTGTTTCTTTGAAATTTGATTTTTCATCTATTTGCATTACATAAGAATAATCAATTACGAGAGGAATGTCAAGATTTATGAAGAAAGTAACATTATTATAATTTCATTAAAGGGTCTTTGATAAAAAAAAATGAAAACATGGTATCCTCAAATCTGTAAATATTGAAAGGATTTATTTTATGGAAGTCACGATAAAGTTATTAAAAGACATTCCTCTCTTCAGAGATTTAACAAAAGAAGAGCTGAAACAAATTGCAGAAATTACAGAAGAAATTAACCTGTCAAAAAATTCTTTTCTATTTCGCCAGGGAGAAGAAGCAGATTCTTTTTATATCATATTAGAAGGAGAAGTAGAAGTAATTAAAGAGTTTTCTAAAAAAGAACAGAAACTGGTAAATATGAGTAAAGGCGCTATTATAGGAGAAATGGCTTTCCTCACAGAAACAAGACGGACCGGGAGCATAAGAGCTACAGAAAAGACAAAATTGATAAAAATATCCAAAGAGAAATTTAAAAAACTTATGAAAGAAGAAAATATTGCCGTATATAAACTTATTTATAGAATTTCTCAGATACTCAGTTTCAGACTTGCCCGTATTTCCGAACAATTCGTTGACCAGTATGAAAGTGAACAAATACCCAGACAGGAAGGTATTATTGAATACTGCAGAAAACTATTTGATTATTTATAGACACTGCAGAACAGGAATGTAAGTGGCTGTATATTATAATTCTTAAATTCAAAGCTAATAGCCTGTTGAGCCTTACATAATTTTATTCAACAAAGTGCGAAACTATACAAAATTATTTCCAGAAAGAACAGGTTTTCAGCAATTTATAAATAATTTCTTCAGGAACTCCTTCTATAATAAGGACTTTTTTTCCGTTTATTCCTGAATAAACGTATTTATCTTCAGTAGACCAGAGGAAATAGTTGCTTCCTTTATCTTCCATCTGTTCTCTTGAATACTTATTTGTCACTGCTTTATTATAAGCATCGAAAAATTCATGTCCGTCTTTCTCTGTATCCCATAGTGTCATCATAATAACCATAACGGAAGAGCCATTCTGAAAACATTGTATCTGATCGCCTCCCCACCCGGAAGAAGCTATAGTAGCAGTATTCTTGCCTGAAAGCTCTCTCAGGAGAATATAGTAAACATATTCTCCCAGAACATCTGTATTAATCTTTTTCCATCCCGGGCCAAGGGCATTTTCTATATTATTTAATTCTACATTCACAGGAAGATCTTTATCTGGTGACATATATTTTTCCGGATGCATTATCTGTTCCGATGATTGAGGCATGGCAGAATAAATAGTACCAACCTGTTTCCATCCGTAATTTTTCACGAAAGACATAATAAAATCTGTTCCATATAAATAGGGAAATGTCATAGTATCACTTATAACAGGAGGTGCAGTGGCAAGAAGTTTCGCTTCCTCAGAACTGCTGTACGGCATCATATCCTGAAACTGAACCATAGAAAAATTGGGCAGTTGATAAATGTTAAATCCGTAGTCTTTTATCATATATTCGAGCATAACCATTGTAGCTTCCCCTTCTACAACTGATGTTCTCGCCATATTTACATCAGATCTGTTATAGTCAGGCTTGAGCACTTTCGTAAGGTCAAAATATTGATCCTGAAGGGCATGGGTCAACTCATGAGACAGTATGGAAGGCTGCATATCCATAGACATCCAGTCTGCTATATAAATAGTCTTATTCTCCGGCACATAAAAACCGGCAATCTGTTCTACATAAAGATCTACAAGGAATTTTTTGTAATCAAAATTCCTTGGAAGAAGGCCCAGTTTTATGAGCATCTTCCCTTCCCCGTCCAGTTTTGCCATATTCTCAGGGCTCTGCAGTTCTTTAAGCATAATAGAGCGCACTTCGTTTTGATTCGTTACTTTTTTTGTAATCTGATGTTTAAAATTAAGGCCTCTTATTTTGCTTACTGTCCCCATAAGGTCATCTACAAGTTTTTTTAATTCCTGTACCTGAGGTTTCTGGTTCGTAAGCTGAGCAACAATCTCTTTTCCGGAACAGACCGGAATATTTATACACAGAAAATATAAAATCAGAGATAATATAAATATTTTTTTCAATATAAATCCTCCTTTATCAGTTATCAGTTACAATCGATTTATAATTTACCTAAAATACACTTCACCGGTCACTGGTCACTGATCACTGGTCACTGCTCACTGTTTCACTACCAGTCGCTGCTGAGCTCCAGAAGCTTCTTTTCTCTTCCCCTTATTTTTGCGAAAACTCCTTGTATTTCCTCAGTACCACCCGGTATGGTTTTAAGCAGTAATTCTACCAGTTGAGAATTGGTTATTGATTTGAGAACTTTTTTACTTAAATACTTTCTCTCTTCTCTAAAATCATCTATTATTGTCTGACTGTAGAGATAAATATACATCTTTCTTATCCTGTCTTCCTGCACCTCATCTGACAGGCGAAGTTCAAGACATACTACTTTATTATCTATAATTTCAAAATTAAAATAAAGATAATCGTCAATAAAAATAAGATCATAATTGTTATATTTAAGAGCCTTTCCTACATTCATCAGAAGCTCTTCCTGACATGAAAGGGGCAATTTATCAGAAGAAAGGTAACTTTCAAGGCTCCTCAGAGATACAATCTCTTCAAGGGTTATTTTCCCCTCCCTTAAAAGCTGTTCTCTCCTGTTCTGCATCCTTATATAGTTATCAATATTGGGATAATAGGTTTTATAAAAATTCTCATAAGAAAAGAGATTATTTTTTTCCCCGTAATGAATACTGGAGAAAACAGGTCTCACAGTTTCTATTCTCACACAGTTACATTCCAGATTATATCTGTAATTAAGGTTATCTGCTCCGTCTCTGTAAGAAAGAAGGGTCTTCCTGTGTTCACTGAGACCTACAAGCCATTGAATACTTATGTCATAAGCATTTGCAATCTCTATGAGTTTATCTATACCGGGCCTTCTTATGCCTCTCATATAACTTGCAAGGGTACTTTCAGGTATGCCTGTTTTTTTAGACATATCTTCAATATTTTCAAGGTTTTCAGCCTGTAAAGCAACTATTCTGTTCTTAATACTTTTTGCAATCTGTTCTGTCTTTGTTTCTCCGAGGTCATCAAATATATTCGTATCTTTAGAAGCAGATAGCATCCTCTCTTCCATAGAAAATCAACTCCAATTTATTTAAAATGTATTATAATCAATACATTTTAGCATTATGTTAATCCTGTGTCAACATCAACAGGTATAAGTGTAAAATGGAATTTCGTATTGGCAGGATATAAACGTAGTTTTTTAATACAAATTTTAAACACTTCCAAAAAGAAATAAAATATAGTACTCATGAAGGGTGAAACATACAGACTACCCTCTCGGGGTCTGCATAAGCTCCTGAAGGAGTTCTTCCATGGACTGGTGCCTCCTGTCGGGATCTTTTTCCAGAGACTTGAGGATAATAGACACAAGCTGCCTTGGTATGTTATCTTTCTGAAGAAGAAGAGGAGATGGCACGGAATGTTGATGGGCCGATAAAAGAGCCTGATCGGGGCCTATAAAAGGAGGGATGCCGCAGATCATATGATACATAAGAACTCCCAGGCTGTATATATCACTTCTGTGATCTACCTTTACAGACATATCGAATTCATGCCTGCACTGTTCGGGAGATGCGTATAAATAGTGTTTTTCCGTACTTCCCACTATAGTCTGTCTCGATTTAAGGTCAAATCTTTTCGCTCCTCCAAGGTCGCAGAATTTGACTATATTTCCTGCAAACATAACATTATCAGGGGCCAGGTCATGGTATATTATATTTTTGCTGTGCATATAATGAAGTGCTTCAACTATCTGAGTAACAATATGGAAAAATTCATTCAATTCCAGACCGTCTTTATTTTTCTCCAGAACAAGGGACAGGGTTTTATCCAGAAGTTCTATGGCAAAAAACTTCTCTCTGAAACTTCCGGGAATAACCTTTGCTATACCGGGATGAATAAGCTCCGATAATATTTCATACTCTTTTTTAAAATTACTGATAGCTTCTCTGTCACTGTCAAGATCCTTATGGAGACATTTGAGTGCCACATAATTTCTTGTAACAAGGTCAAAAGCTTTATATACAGTAGCATTGGCTCCCGATCCGATTGGCTCTAAAAGAGCAAATCTTCCCAGTCTTTCATGCCTCAGATTTTCAAGAAGAGAACCTGAATTTTTAAAAGCAGGATCTGTAAGATAGATCTTTTCAAGAATAGTTTCTGCCTCTGTAAACTGTTCCTTGAATAGAAGTTCTTCTGCAAGCCTCATATTTGCATCAAGAAGTATATCTCTGTCAAGGTTTATATCGATTTTATTCAGTATTTCATAGGCTTCGGAAAATTTATTCAGTTCCAGGAAAGCAATGGCAATCCATCCCCTTAATTTTCCTTCATTATAGGGATGTTCAAGAAGAAAAAGGCTTTTAAGAAATTCTATTTCTTCGGAAAATAAATGATTGGCCTTAAAATAATTATGTATATGGTCAATCATCCTGTTATCTTCGTCATTATAAAGAAACTGACTGGTTCTGTTATAAAAACTGTGTAAAATAATATCTATATATTTTTTATCAAAAGTACCTTCTTCCGCATAGATTCTTGCCAGTTTCAGAGAAACATCGAGGAAATCTTTATCACGCCTGTAAATCTGCAGCAAATTTTCTTTTACACTGTTTATATCCTCTTTTGCTTCATGCTCTACTGCAAGCTGATAGAGGTTATCCAGATCATCAGGAGCAAAAATCTTTCTGTCTTCTGCCGCTTTCTTTTTATCACCGATTTTAAGATAGACCTGATACCTTATTTCATAGATCTTCTTATCTCTGCATCCGAGTTTTATCGCTTCTGAGAGAATATCTATAAGTTCTGCCCAGTCTCTTCTCTGAGAACGGTCATTTAACATAAAGTATTTAGCTTCTGCAAGCATAAGATGAACCCTGCCATCTGCATGAAACTCCTTTTTTATTGCTTCTCCCAGGCAGGAAATACCTTCTTTAATCCTGTTGGTTTTTAAATAAAAATTCCCCAGCGTTGCGAGGTTTTTTCCTGTTCTTTCGAGGGTTGTTATCTTTTCCTGAATTCTTATCATATTCGGAGGATCACTTTTTTTCTTATAAAGGTCAAGCAACATCTTAAGATAATCACTGTTTTTTCTGTCTGCTTCATGGGCTTTCTCATAATAAATTATAGCTTCTTCATCGTTTTTATAGAGACCTGTATATAAACTGCCAAGTTTTTCCAGTACAGGTAGATCATCTCTTTTAATATTTAATATCTTCTTAAATGTGTCTATTGATTTCTCTATCCTGCCCATTTCAATATAACATTCTCCGAGACGGAACAGTGCGTCTCTATGAGAAGGACAGGCAGCTACAACCTCTTCATATTCCTCACAGGCATGGACATATTCCTTCTGGGCAAAGAATTCTTCTGCTATATAAAACCTGACTTTATAATCTTTCGGAACTATTTTCGTATAATGGCCCCATACAGAGAGGACTATAATATTTTTTACAAGATTGCCGTCTGCCATTTTTTTAAGATAATAATCGGTCATCACTTTAATTGCTTCGTCCCAGTAAAGACCTTTTGTAAATATCTGTTCCAGAACATTTATCGTATCTGCATGAATTTCATTACACGCCAGATAAGCCCGTCCAAGAGCGACAAGGTTTTCTATATTATCAGGATCTTCTCTATAGATCGATTTATAGGCTCTCAGAGATTTTTCACCTGTAGCCCCCAGATGTTCACTTGCCTCTCCGAAAGCAAGCAATACATGTCTGTCTCTTGGAAATCTGTCAAAAGACTCCTGTATTAATATCATAGTGTCATCATTATAAATTTTATGACGGTAAAAATATGTCACCACAGAAATAAGAATAAAATCTCTGTTTAAATCAAAGATCTCCCAGAATCTGGAAGATGTGTATTTTTTTTGAAGCAGATTTTTAAAGAGTTCCGGATTTTCTTCTACCATATTGTGATCTTTAGGGATTATGGAAGAGTTTAAAAACATTATTCTTTCATCATCAGGGTATTCTGCAAGCAGATTTTTATAAAGACCTCTTCTTGCCTCTTCAGGCTTACCTGTTTCTGCATCATTCCATGCAATAAGTTTCACTGCAGAACTTTTCGCTTTTTCATCAATACATTTAATTTCTATCGCTTTTAAATATATTTCCGTAGCCTTTTCATTCATGGTATTTCTCTTCAGATGGTATTTTGCAAGTAGCTGTACAAGAAGGGGATCATAATTTATATTCTTAAAATACTGTTCTTCCAGAAGTTTTATTATAGAGTCCGGTATATCGGGCTGAAGAAGGAGGAAAGTGAGAAGTCTCTTTAAAATTCTCTTTTTCCCTTCCAGTAAAGGGATGGCCTTTAAGAGTACCTCTATAGCCAGAAGATTTTCAGAAGGTGAATTTAAATAGAACCTGGCCAGATCGCCCAGTATAAGACTGTGATCCGGCTCTATTTTATATGCTTTTTCCAGATAAGACAGAGCTTCTTTATTATAACCTTCTATGTGATATAATTTACCTATAGTATAACAAACTATAGAATAATGTTCTATATCACCTGATAAACGTGAAATAAACTTCTGGGCCATATTTTTTTCTTTAAAGACAGACCAGGTTTTGATATGTGCTTTAGAAAGTTCCCGGAAACAAAGGGCTTCAATATGTTCATCATCGTGGCGAAGAATATTATTAAAATGATTTACAGCATGTTTATAATTTTTTTGATTATATTCTGCGACGCCCATGAACATTTCACAGAGAATATAGTTATCTTTCATGGTTTTTATCATGGCCATAAGTTTCTTGTATTGCTTTGTTTTAAGAAAAAGAAAGAGTAAGATGATTTTTACCGTATTGTTGTCAGGGCTAAGAGAAAGGGATTTTTGCAGTTCAAGTTCTGCTCTGTCCGGGTTCTCCTGTAAAAACAGAAGTAACCCCTTCAGAAAAAACTTCTCCTGGTTATCAAGGGAAAAGAGTGGTTCTGTTTTCATCATACCTTCAAGAAGATCGAGATTTTTATTTTTAATACAGGTAAAACCCAGGCTCAGATAAGGATCTGCTGATTGAGGCAGTAAACTTATACACCTGTTAAAAGATAGAAAAGCTTTATCCACCATACCTTCTTCAGTTTCCATTACACCGTGCCAGAAATAAAAGGCAGGAAATCTTTCTGTTGCACCGGAAAGATGTTTCTTTATTAAATCCAGGCCTGTCCTGTAGTCGCCTATGGCTATCATGAGATTGCCATGAAGCAGATCATATTCTGTTTCTGTTTCACTGAAGGGGAAAAATATATGTTTATGTGTTTCTGCCAGATCCTTCACAAAATTCATCTGTTTATCTGTTAATTTATTATGAATCTCTCTGATTTCCCTGTCTATTATCTGGACTTTTTTTTCTATTTCCTTTCTCTTTTCTTTCAAATCCTTGCTCTTTTTAAGATTCCTTTTCTTTTTTGCCGTCATTTCCATTCTATGTAATATTTTCAAAATGGTTTTTATGATCTCAAAAACACTTTTTGCCAGCAAAGAAGAAACTGGAAATAAAAGAAAAGGAATTATACAGGAAACCAGCTGGGCTCTCCAGTAATTATCATGAGGCAACATATAAAATGAAAGTATTAAGCTTATCAGGAAAGGAAGAAAAGAAAAAATGACATAAATACTGCGTGACTTACGTCCTGACATATATATACCTGTAACCAGACTGGCAGAAGAATTTATCAGAAAAAACAGAATACTCAAAGCACTGATGGAGCCTGTTAACAGAATAAAAGAAAAGAAAAAGATAATTATAGAACATATTATAAATACAGGTTTTGCAGATGTATTTTTCAGGAATTCCTGTGAAAGAGGACCTGTTTTAAATTCTTTTACTACAGAGATTTTTTTTTGTTTTTCCTTTAATTCTTCCAGTTTCAGTTTATTCTCTTCTGTAATCTGTCTCTTTTCTGCAACCTTTGATATTATTGCTTTTGACTTTTCGTCAAAAGGATATCCCCTGAAATGACGTTTAAGTGAATCTATTGTTCTGCCGGGAGAAAAAACTGACACTTCTTCTATTAAATAATCAAAATAATTTTCATGCATTATTACTATAAACTCTCATCAAAAAGAGAAGAATTATAAACAACAGGTCAGTAATCCTGTTTAGATTATGCTTTATTTTCTCTCTAAATTTCTTTTATACCTTCAAAATATCCTGCTTATATCAAGTTAAAGATTTAATATTATACAGAAGGACATTTTTTAATTAAAGAGAATGTATTGGTAAAATCAGTATACAGAGGAGGTAAATGTATGGAAGAAATAAAAAGTGATTTTTCCCAGGATAACAGGGTCGACCATATTGATGAAGAGTTTGTAAATGTAGGGGCTAAAATAGAACAATCTGCAAGGAAAATCAAAATTATAACTGTATCGGTTATAGGTATTATGCTGTTATTCGGCTGCTGGCTCGGTGATAGAATCATAAAAGAAAGTATGAGTACGGCCAGAGTTACCTATGGTGCAGGTGACATGGTTCGAGGTATAGAAGAAATGACAAAAGGAAATCAGGGTGCTGAATTAAAGTTCAAGAGTGCCATAATATCTTTCGAGGAAGCAATAGAAAAGGATAAAAACTGCAGTGATGCTTATTTTTTTATGGGCGTTACCTATTATCACTGGTATATGTATGAAAAGAGAATTGGAAAGGCTGACAGGAATGTGTTAGAAGATCTCGATAAAAAAATAGAAAATAATTTAATTAAAGCCACACAGATAAGAAGAAAATTTCCGGAAGCTTATATATATCTCGGTTCCTATTATTGTTTAAAAGGAATGAACAGTAAAGCGAGTGAATCATTTGACAGGGCTAAAAAAATAGCAGAGAAGCTCTGGAAAGATAAGGAGAGGAAAAGAAATAAATGGCTTCCCTATATAGAAAATGCTGAAAAATTAATAAAAGATAACAAAACCTTTGATAGTCCTCCACCTTTACCGGATGGAATAGGAGTCTGAAAATCTGTCAATAAAGAATATCAATAAAATGAACAAAACTGTAGCTGTCGCCATGAGCGGAGGAGCAGACAGTTCCTATGCTCTCATAAAATTAAAAGAAGAAGGTTATGATGTATTCGGCGTAACATTAAAACTCTTCTGTTATGCCAATACTTCTTATTCTCCCAAATCCTGCTGTTCTCTTGAGGCAATCAAAGATGCAAAATCCATATGTTCAGACCTCGGAGTTTCCCATCTGGTAATAGATGCTTCAGAGGCTTTTCAAAAAGATGTAATAGATTATTTTGTAAATGGTTACAGAACAGGACTTACCCCCAATCCATGTGTTGTATGTAACAGTGCCATAAAATGGAAGTTTCTCCTCAGAAAAATTATTTCTTACGGTGCAGATTTTCTGGCCACAGGCCATTATGCCAGGATCTGCTATTTGGAAGAGAAACAAAAATTTCTCCTTAAATGTGGTCTTGATAAGAATAAGGAGCAATCCTATTATCTCTGGGCTCTGACACAGGAAGAACTTTCTAAAACCTTATTTCCCCTGGGAGAAATGACGAAAGAAGAAGTAAAAGAAAAACTGGCCCGCCATAATATTAAAATCTCTGAAAAACCGGAAAGCCAGGAAATATGCTTTATTCCTGACAATGATTACAGGACATTTTTACAGTCCAGAGGAGTAAAGATTTCAGAGGGAAATTTTCTGAACGCTTCCGGAGAAATCATAGGAAAACATAAAGGGTTCCCCTTTTATACGGTAGGACAGAGAAGAGGCCTCGGTGTATCCTACAAAGAACGTCTTTATGTTACTTCCATAGACACGCTTAAAAATGAAATAACACTCGGAGCAAAAGAAGAACTTTACAGTAAAGAACTCGTTTTTTCCGGGGTAAATTTTATATATATGCCGGACGAACAGGCTCTACTGAAAGGAAGGATAAGATACAGGGGAAAACTGCAGACATGCCAGTTAAAAGAACGGGATGAAGGAAGATATAAAGTAATTTTTCTCGAACCGGTATGGGCTGTATGTGCCGGACAATCTTTTGTCATGTACGAAGGAGATTCTGTAGTCGGAGGAGGTATTATAGAATAAGAGAAGGATTTTTCTTACAATTCATAGAAATATTTTCATAATAAGGGAGGTGAGCAAATGAAAAAAATTTCTCTTTTATCCGTTCTTCTGTTATTCGGTTTCTTTATATTAACAGCATCTCTCTCATACGGAGGAGATGAAGATTATGACATAATGGCAGTGCTGGACAGACACTATCAGGCCATATCCGGAAGGGATTTTAAAACTGCCTATGCCCTGAGAAGTAACAGCTGGAGATCAAACCATTCTTACGGATGGTTTTATGACAACTGGGAAAGTAATTATACTATAGAACTGACTGACAGACATGTTATAAATAATGACGGTTACGAAGCAGTCGTAAAATTGAGAATTTATTCGGAAGATTATAATTCGAAAGGTTCTCTCCACAGAGCCTATTACAGGGGTAAAGCCTATATGGTTTATGAAAAAGGCAAATGGAAAATAGATGATATTCAGGTTAAAGAAGAGTGAAAAAATAAAGAATAAAAAATGGTGAGGTGACTCGCCATTTTTTTATTCCATATAAGGGGAGGGGGTTCAATATGAGTCAAAATATTATAGAAGAACTGTCCGGAGAAAGTTATATTCTCACGAGTAATTCCGGTGATTTATATATTGTGCCTGCAGAATTTATAAGAGATTATACGGAAGATGAATGGAATAATTGTTCAGATAACGTAATTGTATTTGATGCAGAAAATATTTATGAAATACCCTGCAAGATATTAAGTGATTACCGGATGTCCGATGAAGAAAAACGGAGTTTTCAGGAAAGACTCATGGCAATAGAACCTGATACACTTGAACCGCCTGTATTAAGTAAAGGCAGATTAATACTATTCGAATATATCCTTTCAGATTACAGAGAAAAATCTGATGTACACGGCTATGGAGTAGAAAGGGAGAAAGAACTCGAAATGGTGAAAGAAAATCAGAAATTATTGAAAAAAGGCTATAAATTTCCTGATAAATCGTCAGATATTTATGACAGGATAAAAAAATGGTATTGACTATGGAGGCTGACAACAGTTAAAAATAATCTATATAAAATTATGTAAAATAATTGATTTTATATAATCTATATAGTATAATATAAGAGAATTATATTTATATTATATAGAGAGAAGTTAATGATGTCAAAATATTATAACATAGGAGAATTTGCAAAACTTATAAATAAATCTGCCGATACATTACGTAGATGGGACAGAGAAGGGAAATTAAAACCAGGTTATGTTACATCAGGCAGGCATAGAATGTATAGTGAAAAGCAATTAAAAGAATTATGTGGATGTGGTATTTTTTTAAAGAATAAACCCAAAAAAATCATAGGTTACTGTAGAGTATCAAGTGTGAAACAAAAAGATGATCTGGAAAGACAAATAAAGTATGTAACAGAATATATGATAGCAAAAGGTTATAGTTTTGAAATAGTAACAGATATAGGAAGTGGAATAAATTATAATAGAAAAGGATTGAATGAGTTACTGGAATTAGTAATTAATAATGAAATAGAAAAGATTATATTGTTATATAAAGATAGACTGGTGAGATTTGGATATGAACTGATAGAAAATATATGCAAAAATTATAATACAGAGATAGAAATAATAGATAATACAGTTAAAACAGAAGATCAGGAATTAGTAGAAGATTTGATTCAGATAGTAACAGTATTTAGCTGCAGATTACAGGGTAAACGGGCGAATAAGGCGAAACGATTGATAAAGGAATTACGAGATGAAAACAATAAAGATAAGGATAAAGGATAATAAAGTAAAACCTTATATAATCGATAAAGTCTATGAATATCGTCATTTTGAAAATATGTATATAATTCTTCTGCATCAGGATTACAATCAAAACCTGAATGATTTCAAAATATTAAGTGATTATCGAGTAATGAGAGCGGTGTTAACAGATAATAAGGGTGGGAAAGTAAGAGAAAAAGTAGAATATATAAAAGAGAAATATAAAGACCATTCATTAATGAAAGATTTAATAGAAAGTTCAAAGAAATTAAAAATCCATAATGTAGTAGAGATAATGAAAAGAGTAAAATCGCAATATAAAGGATTTTTCACGAAAAAGCAAAGAGGAGACGTCTCTGCAAGGCCTCCGAAAACAAAGAAATTATCAAAAATGCACAACTATACAATCCCCCTGGATAGTCACAAATCTTTCAGTTTAAAGAATAAGAATAAAGCAGGTATAAATTTAGATAAAAAAATGATATATACTCATATGAATTTTGTAGAAGTAGGGAAACTAACAGGCGGTATAGATAATATAGAGTCAATAAATGTAAATTTTTCTAATAAAGATATTTATTTTTTAATAACTCATAATAAAAAGAATTCTATCAGTAATAATGTGAAAGAAATAAAAACCTGCGGTATAGATGTGGGAATTGAAAATCTTATAACTCTTTATATTAATGATGCTAAAAGTAATTCATTAATAATAGATGGAAGAACTTATAAAAGCTTTAATAGTAATTTTAATCGTATTACAGGTAAGTTAAACACAGATATTTCTAATTTAATAAACAGGAAAAATCTTGACGACAGAGAGAAAATTCAATATTTATGTAATTTCCGTTCTTTTTTATATGAAAAACGAAACAGGTATTTTGAGACAGAATTTAATAAAATAAGTAAAAGAGTAGCAGAATATTTAGTCATAAAGGACGTTACTCATCTATCAATATCTAATAATCTATCAGAATTAAAGAATAATGGAAATTGTGAATTAAGAAAAAGTGTAAAACAAAGTTTTATCCAGATACCATTTATTAAACTCCTTAAAATGATTAAATATAAATGTGAGATACAGGGAATAACAGTTAACTATGTTGATGAAGCATATACTTCCAAGACATCATCAATATCGTCAGACATAAAAAAAATACAGGAATTATCTAAAGATAAGAAACTTTCAACTGATGATTTCAATGGAAATCGAGTTAAACGGGGATTATTTTTAGATAACAGAGTAAACAAAATAGTTAATTCAGATTGTAATGCAGGATTTAATATTTGCAAACTAAATCCTGCCTATAAAGATATTAAAAAGAAAGGAGAAAGTTGGTTTAAACTATGTAATCCAAAGAAATTTAGATGCGATCATGATTTATGTAAATTTTTACATAATAATGAATTCGGATAAAACTCTTTTGGTGTAACGTTGTTATTGCTGTAAATTTTTGTAATTTTACATAGATTTACATAAATATAAATCAACGGAAGAAGAAATTCTTTATGAAGAATATGAAGAAAAACTCAATCCCCATACATCGGGAGATAAACTCTCAGGGTGGCCTGCATGGATTCAGGGAGTGGAATATCCTTCGTGCCCTGTATGCAATAAAAAAATGAAAATGGTCTTTCAACTGGATTCAGAAATAAATCTCCCCTATATGTTCGGTGATGCCGGATGTGGCCATATAACACAGTGTAAAGAACATAAAGACAGACTTGCTTTCGGCTGGGCCTGCGGGTAGTGAGCGGTGAATGGTAAATTGCGAGCAGAGTATATAAATTCTATTCAGTTATCATCATTCACTCGTAGCGAAGCCATACGAGTGAAAAAAATTCTTTGAAAAATTTCTTTTTCTCAAAAAATAATTTTCCTATAAATTCTGCAACTTACAGTAATTTTCTAGATCTTAAGAAATATAATTGCACAGAATTTTTCCATAAGTCTATAAAAATTTTTGACTTTTTCGTAAACTGAAGAAGAATCTCTATCTGTAAAAATTTTCTCTTCCGCTATATGAAGAATTTCTCTAAAAGTTCTTTTACCGGAAGAAAGTTCATAGAGTCTACTTCCTGTATCATCAAGAATTTCTTTTCCGTAAACCTTATGTAAAATAATACTGTTATCCTCGTTATAGAATAAGGGATAGGTTCTTGAAGGATAATAATTTAAAAGCTCATCTTCTTTCACTTCACTGAAAGACAGATTTATCTTATGAAGTTTCAGATTATAAAACCTCCTTACGCCCGTATCATCTGAAAAAAGAGCTGCCCATGGTGTTTCTATACCGCTCGATTTGAGAGAAAAATTCTGAGAAATCATATCATACGGAACGTCTCTCGATATTTCAGCCATTATCTTCCATACGTCCCTGTCAAAATCCCTCTTTATACCTGTTATTTCACAGCAGTTTAAAGATTCATTTTCACAGAAACATGTATCGTTCGTCATGCCGGTTATACATTCATTGTCTATAATATTAAGACCGAATGTTTCAGGTTCTTTCATGATCTTTGTTCCCGGGAAAGGCACAAGAAGGGTGGAAGTTATATTCAATCTTCCCGGTGCCAGTTTCATAAGTTTTCTTACAAAATCCAGATTTTTTCCGTAAAGGTCTCTGCTTTCAAGAGGGCCTCCTATGATAAAATTTATGGATACGGAAGGTATCAATGCAGAAGCACACATTCTGACTACTTCTTCAATCTGTTCAAGTGTTATATTTTTTTGATACATATCCAGAACCTGCTGTTCTGCACATTCAACGCCAATCTGAAGCACTGCAAGACCGGCAAGGCTCATTGCATAAAGGAGTCTGGGATATTTAGAGAGAACATCGACTCTCCCCTCTGCAAACCATACGAACTTTGTTCCCTCTTCCGACATATCTCTCAGGCCTTTGCATATTTTCATAGTTCTCTGAGGATTTACTGTGAATGTGTCATCGAGAAATCTGAGATAACTTATGTCTCCTCTTTTATGAAGATATTTCACTTCCTCAAGAACATGTTCGGCACTTCTCATCCTGTAAGAACTTCCCAGAAAACCTTCATAACAGAAGGTGCATTTAAAGGGACATCCCCTCCCTGTTATTATCCTGGGAAACATAATATCAAAGCTCCTCAAAGGCTCTTCCAGTAAATCTCTGTCGGGAACGGCGAGACTGTCCAGATCATCTATAAACGGTCCTTCACTGTTTCGCAGAATGTCATTATTTTTTCTATAACTTATGCCTTTTATATCTTCAAGAGAATTTTTTCCTTCAAAATAATATTCTGCCAGTTGAATTACGGTATTCTCTCCCTCTCCCCTTGCTATGACATCAATATGTTTATATGTTTCGAGTATGTGTTTATCCATAACACTCGCATGGGGGCCGCCCATCATAATGATTAAATCCGGGAAATGCTCTTTCAGCATAACGGCACATTTAAGGGAACGATATATATTTTCCGTAGTGGTATAAAATCCGACCATAGCGACATGACGGGATTTTATTTTTTCAATTATTTCGTCAACATCGGGATAATCACTGTATAAGAGACTTACTTTATAGCCTTTCTGCTTCAACACCGTGCCAAGATAAAGCAGCCCTAACTGGACATAACAGGAACTTTTGTCTAAGGTTATGCCGTAACTGTATCCGAGAGATATAAAAAGAATAGTCTTTAAATTTTTGTTAACATTGTTATCTGGCTTCATAAACTTACCACTTTCCGTAAAATTTCCATCAACCACTTTTCACTCTTCACCCTTCACTTGCAGGCACTTCCATGAAAACATGCATAGCAAAAAGCACATTTTAAAGGACATTCTCCCCATCACATTTTAAATAATAGCATAAATCATACCGTTATTAGTAACAGTGAACACACAGCCTTCTCCAACAACAGGTGAAGAAGTAATAATCGAAGCTGTATCATAAACCCACTTCTGAAGGCCGCACCCTGTGTCAATGGCATAGAGTTTTCCGTCACCGCTCCCTGCATACATAAAATTCCCGGACACTGCAGGTTCGGTAATGCTTCCCCAGGAAAAAAATGCCCACTGACGGGCAGCAGTATTGACTTCAAGAGAATAAAGAACACCTACGGTTTTATCCAGTTCTTTCATATATACTCTCGTAGGAACAAAAATAGAATTAGCCGCAATAACAGGGGTTTCAGTGAGAGGCTCACCTTCTACTTCTGCAATCCATCTTTTCGCACCATTGATGATCTCAAGACAGTATATATAACCGGCACTCACATAAATTGCTCCGTTATAAATCGCAGGAGATGAACAGACAGGTTTTTCCAGTGTATAGGCCCATCTTTTCTCTCCTCTCTCTATATCTATTACATAAAATATGTCATCAGAACCGATAAAGATCATGCCTCCATATATTACAGGAGATGAAACACAGATACCTCCTGCATGGAAAGACCATTTTTTCTTTCCTCCTGACATATCAATAGCATAAATATTTCCATCCAGAGTACCTGTATACAACATATCTCCCCGTATTGCAGGAGAAGAATTTATTACGCTCCCTGTTTCATATACCCATTTAACTTCTCCCTTTTCGGAAGACAGAGCATAAATATTGCCATTTTTACCGGTAAAATAAACTGTATCATCTATTACAAGAGGAGGAAATTTTTCAACTGCAGTATTACCTTCATCTGTATCATTATATTTCCAGAGTAAATTTCCCCCGTCACCTGTCAGTGCATGAAGAATTCCCTCTTCTGTAACAATGTAAAGAATATTATCTGTAATAACAGGGGAAACATTTATCTTCTCCCCTGTATCATAAGACCATAACAGAGAACCTTTCAGGGCAGGACTGCCACAAACACACGATGTATGGCAGTTATTTCCTTTATAACAGGACCACATATATCTTTATAACCTCTTCAATCCATTATCAATTCTTACAAGTCCCCGGCCGACCTCCCAGGAATGTCTTTTTATATCTTCTGCAGTATCATAGATGAGATTTTCTGCTTCCACATTCTCCATTCTTCTTTCTCCGAGAATTACGGAAAAGACACCGCTCACATGAGGACAGGCCATGGATGTCCCGCTGTAGGAAGCAAATTTACCTCCCGGAACTGAAGAATAAACACCTACGCCGGGAGCTGCTATATCAACTCCCGGGTCACGATTGGTAAAACTGGCAGGTTTTTTATTTCTGTCTACTGCACCTACAGATACAACCTCTCTGTAAAAAGCAGGAAATCCGGGCCCTATCATTTCATTGCCCGATGCTGCTACAAGTATGAGACCTCTTTCATGAGCGGCAATAAGAGCTTCATGCATGGCAGAAGCAGGGAAACGGCTTCCAAGACTCATACTTAAAACCTGAAGGCCATTACTCACTGCCCAGTCTATTGCTGCTACGATACCGGACGTACGACCGCCGCCGGTGGCACTTAAAACCTTCAGCGCATAAAGATCAGCCCTTGTGGCCACTCCGGTCAGGCTGGCTTCTCCCGAGGCTGCTGCAATACCTGCACAGTGTGTGCCATGACCGTTATCATCAAAGGGATCTTTACTGTCATCTACAAAGTTATGTCCACCTTTTACATTCTCTTTCAGACAGGGATGATTGTAGTCTATTCCCGTATCTATTATACCGAGCTTAACGCCACGTCCTGTGGCATTCATATTCCATGCATAGGGAGCACCTATAAGACGCATATTCCAGTCTGTATCCTGAGATGGCCCCTGTCCTTCCACATGTTCCGGAGGAACTATGAGGGAAACAGGATAATCCAGTTCTATAAACCGTACTGAACTCAGATTCTTTATAGTGTCAAGCAAATCTGTTTTTGTATGCATCAGTATGGAATCAGTAGTCTTAAATTTATAAAGGACATCTCCGTATCTTTCAACTTCCGTATCGAGTATTTCTTTAAAGCCAACAAAAATTTTTACATGTTCTTTCTTTAATTCTTCTTTGAAATAATCATGAAGAAATTTTTGATATGAAGTATTTTCTCTCTGTTCTTCAGGTACAACCTTATTGATTTCGTTAATAAAAAATTCCCCTGTGTTATTCATAAATATTACCTCCTAAATTCAGTGACCAGTGACCGGCGACCATTATTACAAATATAAACAATAGATAATACTTTTAAACTATCAGCCATAACAGGAACAATTCATTACAGAAAATCAGGAATAATTTTCCGATCACTGCTAACTGATAACTGTTCACTGTTTACCGCTCACTATTATATTATAAATTATTTCTCCGGAAAAGTCTAAGATTTTATATTGGAAATATTCTGATTACGTAGTATAATTATTAATTAAGATAATAAACCACAGACGGGACTCCCGTCACGCGTTACGAAAACAGAGTTGCAGGAGGTAATCTTTTGATTAAGCCAAAAATAATAGTTGTAGACGATGAGCTGGATATACTGGAGATTTTCACTCATTTATTCAGCAGAGACTTTACAGTTTTTACTGCAAAAAACGGTCTTGAAGCACTTGAAATAGTAAAAAAAGAAATGCCTCATCTGGTCATTACCGATATAAAGATGCCTGAAATGAACGGTGTAGAACTATTAAGCAGGATAAAAGAAGTTTCTCCTCTAACAGAAGTAATTATGATGACAGGCTATGCTTCCATAGAGACCTCTGTAGATGCACTACGCTTTGGCGCTTTTGATTATCTCATCAAACCTTTTGAAAGTATAGAACAGATAAAAAAGGTCATAGCAAAAGCTATTAATAAAATCAGAGCAACATCAGAAGTAAAACTTAAACAGGAAGAGCTCAGAAAGAGAGCTTTCGAACTGGCTTCTCTCTATGATATCAGTAAAGCAGTATCCAATTTTGTAAGTTATGAAGAATTATTCAGCCTTATAGTAAATACTTTATATAATATAATAAAATACGATGCAGCAGGAGCATTTTTCTTTGACGAAGGGGAGAAAATTGTCGTAAAAATTCGAGAGAAATTACGTGAAAGCTATACTGACGATCTTAAAACAAAAGTAATAGAAACTTATTCCGGGGAAAAAGATCAAAATATTTCCTTTATAATTGAAACAAGAATAGATCCTTCTGCTCAGGAATCAGGTAAAAGCCGGGTAGAAACCTTTATATCAGAACCGGTTATAGTGGCCAACAAAATTACAGCAGTTCTTTTTATTACAGGCGGTATGAAAAATGCTTTTACCGAAGAAGAGAAAAAATTATTTCATTCCATAGCAAATCATACTGCGGTGGAATTGAATAAAATGAGCTCCATATTCTCTACCGATCAGAAGAAGATTCAGACAGTTCTGGATTCTTTAAGCAATGGTGTCCTTATGATTAATAAGAACTATGAACTTGTAATGCTTAACCCTTCTGCAAAAGAAATACTCCCTTCCATGGGTATAACACTGCCGAAAGAGTGGGGAAAGAATAAATGTGACTGCATCCTCTGTGATTCGATAGAAAAGATTTATCTTGATAAAAGCAAACCTGTTTCTGCAACCCTGGAAAAAGACGGATATTTCTCCATATATGCCAATGCAATTACGGAACAGGACGGAAATTTTTCAGGCATCATAATAGTATTAAAAGATTTAACAAAAGAAAAACAGCTTGAATATCAGTTGATTCAGGTAGAAAAACTCTCATCGGTAGGGCAGCTTATATCAGGAGTTGCCCATGAATTGAACAATCCTCTCACGGGAGTTCTGGGTTATGCAGAACTTCTCATAAAAAGTAATATAGACACTTCTATAAAGCACGATCTGGAAAAAATATCAACTCAGGCAGAAAGATGTAGAAAAATAATCCAAAACCTGTTAAGTTTTGTAAGAAAACATAAAGTAGAAATGACACAGGTTGATATAAACCATATTATTTTAAATTCTTTAGCCCTGAGAGAATATGAACTTGGAGTACATAATATAGTTATTAAAAAAAATCTTATGGAAAAACTTCCCTCTATCATGGGAGATTCTCACCAGATACAGCAGGTCATATTAAATTTACTTATTAATGCGGAACAGGCGATTATAAAGTCCGGTAAAGGAAATAATATAGTAGTAGACACATGCACCAGAAGTAATATGGTGGAAATAAGATTCAGAGATAACGGCCCCGGTATAAGTAAAGAAAATCAGTTAAAAATCTTCGAGCCTTTTTTCACCACAAAAGAAAAAGGAGAAGGAACCGGTCTGGGTCTGAGTATTTCCAGGGGTATAATAGAAGAACATGGCGGAACTATAGATGTTACCAGTAAAGAAGGAGAAGGCACATGTTTCACCATAGAATTGCCTGTTTCTAAAGATTATGCTGAAACTAAAGAAGAAGAAATAAAGCCGCTGGAAATTACAGGTGAAAATCAGAAACACAAAAAAATTATGGTAGTTGACGATGAACCAATAATACTGGACATGGTAACAAATGTCCTTGAAGATATGGAACATAATATAACAACATCTGACAGCGGTGAAGAAGCTCTGGAAAAGATAGCGGAACATCAGGATTTCGACTTGATTATTCTGGATATGAAAATGCCGGGGCTGGGAGGCAAGGAATTATACTTTATAATAAAAGAAAAGTTCCCCCATCTGACAGATAAAATCGTCTTTTCTACAGGTGATATTATAAATCCTTATACAAGAGCCTTTTTAGAGGAAATAGGCAACAGATACCTGGAAAAACCATTTTTACTCTCAAGATTCCAGCAGGTTATACAGGAAGTTTTGTATAGCGAATCAGGTAACTGATAAATATTATAGTTGAACCATTACAAAAAATTTATGGGCTTTCCTTTGACAGTTCAGATGGGGTGTCAGATAAAAATTTTCTCAGTTTTCTTGTTTCCTCATAATCAAAAAAGGCTCTTACTACAGTATAAACCTCTGTCAAAATAACCAGAAATATGAGATTATATAATTCTTCGCTGTTTCTGGCGGAAATGGCAAGAACTACTGCCACAGGAGGAGTAAGTATGGCAGTAAGTGCATAATAAAAACAGGATTTTTTAAAAATTTTATATTTATCTTCAAGTGATTTTTCTTTACTTTCTTTCATGCTCCAGACTCCTTTATTATTTTGATATATATTCTCTGCTTTTATGTAAAGTCCTGTATTTGCAGGCAACTCCATTTTAATCAAAATTACATATAAAGTAAAGCTCCTGTCCATAACTCAAAAAACATCAATATTATAATCGCAATTTTTTATATATTTTCACAAGGTATTAAGATAGAGAAAAAGAATATTCATAGTTACTTTATAGTCATAACAGTTTTGAGGTGCTGCTTTTGCTGGGAAATATTTCTAAAGGAACAAAAAAACACAGGAGACTGAATGAGGATAGCCCTGACGAACATTCTTTTACGCAGACCGTTTCAGGAACAAACCTGGATTTAAAAATAAATCAATTAAAACATGCTATCAAAAAGGACCCATATAATGCAGATGCTTATTATGATCTCGGAGAAATAGCAAGGGCCAGAAAGGAACATAACACAGCTTTAAATTATTATAAAACAGTTATAAATATAGACAATTCCTATGGTCTTGCCCATGCCAGACTCGGAGAATGTTACTCTAACATGGGCGATCTGGATAATGCCATAGCCCATTACCATAAGGTATTAAACCTGTATCCTGACGACGAAATTACCCATTACGAACTGGGTAAAATATTCTGGGAAAAAGAAGAATATGAACTGGCTCTGTCACATTTTGAATATTCGTCAGGAACTGTCGAAGCAAAACCTGAAATACACTTTTATATGGCCTCGTGCTATAATGCGCTGGAAAATTTTTCTTTTGCCATACAGAGATATGAAAAAGCTCTCGGAATAAACCCCTTTTACACAGCTGCCCACCTTGGTCTGGCAGAGGTTTATTTACATATGGATAAACTGGACAAGGCGGAATATCATACGCAAAAAGCACAGGAACTGGATGATACATCACCTGAGCCACTCATCAATCTTGGTCTCATTGCGGTAAAAAAAGAACACTTTGACAGAGCCATAGACTATTTCAATAAAGTACTGGAGATTAATGATGATCCTTTTGTATATTTTGAACTTTCCAGTATATACCTTACAAAGGGTGACAGAAAAAAAGCTATAAAACATCTGCAAAAAACTATTGAAGTAGATAATAATTATCTGGATGCCTATTATTCTCTAGCTCAAATATATGAAGAGTCGGGAGAGATAGATAAATCTATAGAATATTACAGTGTATGCGAACAAATGGCACCTGACTTCATTGATGTTTATATAAATCTTGGCATGATTTACAAAAAAAACGGTGATTTCCAGAAATCTCTCGAATATTTTGAAAAAGCCTTCTCGCTGGATGAAAATCTGTTTCTTGTAAATCTGAATCTGGGACTCATTTATGAAAAATATAAAAAACCGGATCGCGCTCTTAATTATCTGCAGAGAGCCCTGACTATAGAACCTTCGAGACAGGGATTATACAATGTCATAGCAGGTATTTATAAAAAATCAGGCGATATAAACAGTGCTATTATAGCCTGTGAGAAATGTCTTGAAATAGGGCCTGATAAAGAAGCTTTAACTAACCTTGGTAAAATATATTATCAAAATAATAATATTAAAATGTCTGTAAAATATTATCAGAAATTACTGGAGCTTGATCCTGAAGATTTAGATATTCATATCAGGATAGGCAATATATTTTTCGAACAGGGTGATCTTGATTCCGCTTCATCTCATTATCATGTGGCTTTACAGATAGAACCGGAAAATGTAGAAGTCAATATTAATCTCGGCAGGTTTTATCAATTCAGAGAACAGTGGAATATGGCTATAAGTCATTACCATGAAGCTTTGAAGGTGGAACCTGATAATAAGAAAGCTCTCATAGGGCTCGGAGAAGCTTATAAAGGGAAAACGAAATATGACAAAGGTTATCTGGGGCCAACGATAGAAACCTTAAAAAAAGTACTCTCACTGGATAAAAATAACGTGGAAGCTCTGCAGAATCTGGCAGAATTATCTCAGGAAGAAGGAAATTTTCAAAGGGCCATCAAAATTTATAAAAATATTCTGGAACTGGACAGTAAGAATATATCAGCCCATATAAATATGGCAACAATTTATGACCTGCAGGGTTCCGGGGAAGAAGCCTTCGAAGAGAGACTTGCTGCTCTGGAACTGGACCCATATAATACCAGACTCCTTTTATCTCTTGCCAATTACTCTCTTGAAAAGGAAGATTTTGACAGTGCTCTCAAATATGCCAGAAGAATTCTTGAAACAGGTGCTCCCAATCTGGAAGCAAATTATATAATGGCTGTAGTATATGTCGGAAGAGATAAACTTCCTGAAGCAAAAAAATATCTCGAAAAAATACTCTACAATGACAGAGGAAATATTATGGCCAATTATAATCTTGGGCGACTTTATGAACAGCAGCAGGATTATAAAAAAGCCATCGACTATTATAACAGAGTATTACACATTGATAAATCCTATACTCCTGCCATGGGAAGACTTGCATTCTCTTATTTTCAGAACGGTGAAACAGAAAAATCTCTCGAACTTTATGAAGAACTTGTGCGTCGCGATCCTAAAAATCTTGATATAAATCTGAAGCTTGCCGATCTATACAGTGAGTCAGGTAATAAAAAGTCTTCAATAGAATATTATAAAAAAGCACTGGACCTCAGAGGAGATAAAAAGGAAATCTTACTTAAACTCGGTCATATGTATATGGAACTGGAAGATTTTTCTGCCGGAATGGATATCTATAAAGAAATTCTGGACAAAGGATACGGAGATGTATTTTCTTTAAAAAATCTCGCTCTGTGTTACCGGAAAACAGAGAATATCCAGGGAGCTCTGGAAACATATGAAGAATGCTTGAAATTACAGGAAGGAGATCATGAGAGCCTCTGCGGTATTGCTCTCATATACGAAGAAAGCGATAATATAGAAGAAGCGGTTAAATATTATAATATCATACTTGACGCAGATAGTAATTACGCTAAAGCTGTTTATGGCATGGGGAAAATACTGTTAAAAACAGGGAATATACAGGAAGGACTTGCATATCTGGAAAGATCTGTTTTACTTGACAGGGAATTCTATGAAGGTTATTACGAACTGGGTAATTTTTACTGTAAAGAAGGCAATATAGATAAAGGTCTGTCCTATTATTCTACTGCACTGGAATTAAAACCTGACAGCACAGGAATAAACAAAGCCACAGGAAATATATATCTTACAAAAGAGGATTACCAGAAGGCATTGTTTCATTATGAAAAGGTTTTAGCAATAAATCCCGAAGACAGAGAAGCCAATATGGTTGCAGGAGGACTTTATTATAAAACCGGAGACTATGAAAAGACCATGACCTGTTATGAAAAAGTATATGATACGGGAGACTTGAATGTAAATTTTATCCTGGCAGATATATATTACAGACAGAAACAATATACCATGTCATTAAAATATTACAATATATGCCTCAGAATCGATAAAAATATAGGAATAATTCAGAACTCGGCAGGATTACTTTATTATGAACAAAAATTGTATGATCTGGCATTAAGACATCTGGAAAAAGCCCTTGAACTGGAGCCGGACAACCTGTGGCTTTATAACGAAATAGCTTTAGTGGAAAAGGCAGAAGGAAGAATGGAACGGGCAGTAAGCTATTTTGAAAAACCTCTCATGAGTGAAGACATGAAAATTAAAGGTTTTGCCTGTTATAATCTGTGTCTGATTTATTATGAACTGGATGCAATGGAAAAAGCAAGAGAATATAATGAAAAATTTCTGGAAATAGAGCCGGAGAATATATGTGGAAATTACCAGCAGGGACTCATACTGACCGATCTTAAAGATATGGAAGGAGCAATAAAATATTTTGATCTGGCACTTTCATGTAAAGCAGACGAAGAATTTCACAGTTCAAATGCTCCTTTTGAATATTTTATAAAATCCGTCTTTAAAGTGCCTGGAAGAGAAGAAATTTTATATCACGCAGCTATTACATGTATGAATAAAGGTAAAAAATCAAAAGCATCACGATATTTCAATGAATATATCAGTATTGCCCCCGCAGGGCCGGAAGCAGACGAAGTAAGGAAATATATTAAAAAACTCGGAATCCATCATAAAATTCTTTAGAGAAAAGGATTTTTTTATACTCCTATAGAATTAATAAATACAATTTATTGCAATTTATTACAATTTATTGCAATTTGTTAATTTTACAAAAAGGAGGAAGTTAATTGAAAAAGTATTTATTCTCAGTCTTACTCTTACTTGTTATCTCTTCGATTTTATTCACTGGATGCGGAGCCCTTGTAGCACTTGTTTCTTCAATCTTTGGCTCTCAGGGAGGGTTTATATTTATTCCTTTCTTAGGAGATGAAAAAATAGAAAGCTCCGGGACAGGAAAAACCCCCGGTATGATAATGTTATACACAAATAACCCTCCGACAAATTATAAAGCTCTGTCCGGTGCCACTGTAACCATAGCTGGAATATCGGTCACAACAAATTCCGACGGTAGCTTCACAATAAGCGGTATTCCCGTAGGAATTAACAAATTGACTGTAGAACACCAGTCTTATGTTTCCATTACCCAGGATGTGCCTGTAGCAGATCCGAATGAATACAATGGTTTTACTAATTTCAATATTACACCTTCAAATCTTTTATTGCCCATTGGTATAGGAGGAACATTTCAATTTTCCTCCTATGCAACAGGTTCAAATAATACTATAGTCAGACCTGCCACGACCTGGTCAGTCACAGGTGATATAGGGACAATAGGAACAAATACAGGCATATTTACCGCTACAAAAGCAGGTACAGGTTATGTCCATGCAGTAAGCGGAAACAGTTCTGCTCAAATTCCTGTAACAGTAGTACCAGGAACAGGTACCATTTACGGACATGTAACTTACAATGACCGGGGAGATCCGAATGCAACTGTTCGTGTAGAAGGTTTCGGCGCATATGTTAAGACAGACCCCAACGGTTACTATAACCTGCCGGGAGTTCCTGCAACAAATATAAAAGTAACAGGTGAAAGTCAGAACGGAGTAACAATACTGACCGGTTATACCAATGTAAATCTTGGCACAGGTGAAACGAAAGAAGCCAACATAGTACTCGTAGGTTCAGGTACTCCCACACCTTCCGGGGGAACTCCAACAACATTTCCAACCCAGGGAAGTCAGGTACCAACATGTACAGCAACAACAGGGCCAATAACTCCTGTAATAAATTCCGTCAGTCCCAAACCCGGCACGGCAGGAACCAGTGCTACTATTAATGTATCAAATGTAGATCCCAACGCGACAACTGCCAATACTACAGTCACAATCGGAGGAACCAGTGCTACTATAGTATCTATTACACCGGTTAGTCGCAATTCTAATATAGAAGCAGCCGCTACAATCAGTGTAAACATAGTTGTTACAATACCAAATGTATCAGGTGAATCACCTGTTATTGTTACGATAAAAGGAGCGGAAAGTTCGGCCTATGCATATTATGTAAACGCAGCTAACGTGCCTGTTATTACAAATATAATTTATGAATCAACAGAAATTCATATCGTAGGTCAGAATTTCGGTCCATTTTCACCATTGCCGACTGTAACATACAATGGTGTCAGTACAACAGTACATTCATGTTTAAACGGCACAGACATATGGACAGATTATCCTGCCGCAGTTGGTTCTGCTCAGGTAGTTGTAACAACAACAGGAGGCCTGTACAGTGCTCCTTATAGTACTGTAATACCTTAAAATAATTTTAAATAAAGCCCTCTCCGTAAGGAAGGGCTTTATTTATTTTAACAGTAATAAAGGAAAAGACACTCATAGTAAGAATTAAGAATATTTAGTAAATATAACCTGTATGGTACAAAAAATTCTAACCGAAAATTCTTATGAAAGATTGCGGATTGTTCTGGAAAAAAGATATTTTAGATATATGGAACGCCCTTTCAGAGGGAGGGTATAAATCTTATTTTTACAGTTCTACAGCAAGAAATCTCAGGCTTAACATACCTGAAACGTTCTATTATATTCTTACAACGGCAAATCTCGTAGAGCTGAGCCGTTTATTCGAATCCATAGAATTTCCCGGCAAACCCGATTATGATGGAGAGATACATTGTGAAGAATGTTCTATAAGATTTAAAATACTTAATGTACCTTATCATGGAGTGGATTTTGACATACTCAGACATGAGAGTTTAAAAGAAATTTTCACGTTGAACACACTATTTTTTGATATAGAAAAAGAAATTTTTCTCGATCCTCTGGACTCTTATCACGATTTCCGGGAAAAAAAAATCAAATTAACCCCTCATTTCGAAGAAATCTACACGGATAAACCTTATAAAATATTTGACATTCTTTATCTTATATCAGAATATGATTTTATTCTGGAAGAACATGTGACATGTAAAATAGAGAAAATACCTTTTAAATTCAGGAATGAATATAGAGATGAAATTATTACAGGATTTAATAATGTTATTGTGACAAAAAAACCATATATTTCAGTGAGAATCATGGATAAATTAAATATCCTGCAGGAAATATTTCCCCTTCTGTCAGATACAAAATCAGTTCCTCAGCATAAAGATTTTCACCCGGAAGGCAATGTATACGAACATACGATTGAATGTTTTAAATATATCAGAAAACCGTCACTACCTCTGGCTCTGTCATTACTGCTCCATGATACGGGGAAACCGGAAACATTAACGAGAGATGGGAAGAACCTGAGATTCCCGGGGCATTCCAGGGCAGGTGCCTCAATTGCCAGAAAGATATTGAGAAAATTTGGTTACACCCAGGATATTATCAGTAAAGTCGCTTTTCTTATTGAATACCATTTACTTGCCCATGAATTCAGACATATGAATGATCGTCAGAAAATAGAGATTATTAATAATAACATGTTCACAGATCTTCTGAAATTATATAAAGCAGATGTTTCAAGCTGCTACGGAGATCTTATTGACTATAAAAAAATTGTCTCCCTTTATAAAAAATATAAAAAGTGAACGGTGAATAGAAATATTCTATTCACTATTCACTATTCATTCTTCAAGAGCTTTTGAAACTACTGTAAGATAACAGTGTTCCCCTTTGGATCTGCCGGAAGCTATGTATTCCCTTATAAGGAGTCCGAAGGAATGGAGTCTTCTGAGGTTACGGTAAACTAAATTCTTCGGGAGATTGAGTTTTCTGGCAATCTTATCGGGAGTCAGAAATTTATTACCTTCTTTTTCTTCTTTTCTTACAAGATTAAAAACCTGCACCAATGTAGGATTGGAATAAAAAATCTGTCCGAGAACCTTATATTCCAGTTCAGGCTCGGATATAGCATTGCCGACAAGTAAAATCGGAATACCAAGATTATCTATTACGGAATTAATGGTATTTAACATATCTTTCCTGTAATATATATCATACGGTAAATCATAAATAACCATAAATTTATTATGATATTTTCCGCCGGCAGCCATTTCATAAGTCAGTCTTCTTATAACATTCTGAAGGCATGAATAGGTAATAATATCAACATCTACAAGTCTTAATCGCAAAACCTGGTTGGTATCAAGATGATCAAGGGCATGAAATATATAATTTACCAGGTTTTCAGCATCATCTTCTCCAATAGCTATTCTTAAACTTTTTGGAGGAAAATAAACATTAATTGGTTTCATAAAAAGTTCCTTTCAGTGATAAAATAAACGTTCTAAGCTTTTTTTCTTGTACCGGAAAAACCAACCTGAAAATTCTGAACCTGCAACTGTTTTTCTATATGATCTGAAAAATAGTGAAGAAAAACCAGTTTTTTAGTTCCGTCATAAACAAACTTCAATCCGCTGTGTATATCGTCTTCATTTTGAGAGGAAAGAAATTTTTTAATGGAAGAAATCCCTTTATGCCATAAATTAAAAGCTTCGTTTATTAACTGATTTCCTCTATGAACTTCAAGGGTAATTTCATTACTGGTAACCTGCAGTAACTGATATTTCTCCATAGAATCAGTTATTAACTGGCCTGTTTCTTCCAGAATTTTTATAAAATCTTCCTTTCTGACCTCCTTTCTTAAAAAACCCAGGCATATCTGTTCAAGTTTCACATACACAGGGGTTCTACAGGCAGCTTCAGGGATGTTATTCAATATCTCTTCTATGGAAGTTACCGAAAGGGATTTTGCTTCTTCGCATGGTTCTATATTCTTTGTCATATTATATATTTCCAGATTAATGTCCTGAAGTTCCCCTGCAAGTTCTTTTACCTCCGGATCTTCCTCGCCCTGCCTGCAAATACCATCAAGAGGCTCATATATTCTTTTTCTATTCTTATCTTTCTCTATGTCACGACAGGTAAGTTTCAATTCCTGAACAAGAGTCATAGCCAGATTGACAAGTTCATTTAATTTTTCAACGGCTTTTTCATCATCCAGTAGATTCAATCTATTTAATAAATAATTGAGTTCTTCCTGAGCTTCGTCCTGTTTTTTTAACCATAACTTAAAGTCAATTTTATAAGCTTTCAAATCCTTATATCCTGTTAAGAGACTGTAAAGGGGGGAAGCCAGAGGAATATCTTCAGAATATTTTTTCCTCACTTCCTGTTTCCCGTAATGACTGTGATAGGCCCTGTCATAAGGTAATCTGCTTTTAAAGTTATGAGAGGTTTTAAAATCTGTTTCTCCTGTCATAAGAAGAGGAGAAATACCTGAAACAGGTTTCCTTTTAGATTCTATAGAAGGCAATTCAGATTTTACAGGAGAAAATTCTTTTAAAAAAAATGAATCTTTTTGCAATAAAGACTTATCTTCAGACAGTTCCCCTGTATTTCTGTGAATTATTTTCTTTGTTCTTTCATGCTTTAGCTGCATCTCAGGAAGGTCAAATTCGGAAAGTTCCCTTGTTTTCTTTTCCGAAGAATGTATCATAATCATAGATTTATTTACGACCTGCATCATATCCCTCATTTTATCGACCTTATTATCCTCAGAATATGAGACAAATGTTTCTTTTCTGCCAGGAAGCAGGCCGTCTATATTAAATTTATTTTCCTCTGTAAGATCAATGCAGAACGGGTCTGATACAGGGCTGTATTTGTCAGGAATCTCTGCTGTACTATATTTCGAAAGTCCATGTTCCAGAATATTATCAAGTCCCTTATCAGACTTATCTTCCTGATTTTTTGAAGTTATTACCGATGAAGAGAAAAGAAATCTATCCGGTTCTGTATAAGAGGTTTCTACTGCCGGAACTTCAGGCTTTAATAAACTGTTAAGCTGATTTTTCAATCTGGCCAGTTTATTATCAGAAGCAAGTTTCATTTCTTTTATTTCATTCTGTAATCTTTCCATAGTATCATCTGGTGTAACGTCATTCTCAGAAGATGAAAGAATGTCCGGCAGGAGTACTTTTTGAGTAGCAAGATTTGGTCTGATAACCTTATCTTCAAGCAAAGATTTTTTCTGTTTCGGTGATTGTTCGGAGCTTTTTTCTATGAATTTTCTCGCTTTATTCAGTTTTTCAAGGGAAAAAATGTATTTTTCATTATCTGAAGACTTTTCATGTAAATGTGTTTCTATTTCATTTAAAGCTTCCAGAACTAAAAGTATGCCATGAGAATAACTCAGGCCTTTTCCCGGCTCTCTTTTCCTGAGGAGAGCTTCTTTTTTCAGTGAAAAGAGTTTATATTCCAGAAATTCTTTTTGTACGCGATTTTTTAAAAAATCTTCCAGGTTGCGTATAAAACCAATGAGATCCATAGAAATCCTTCCAGAAATAATATAAATGTTATTTAACTCTATATTAACAGATTAACCTGTAGAATTAAAATCTGCAAGCCTTAGCTGATAGCTAACAGGGCTTAAAAAATAATCTGCTAAATTATAGCATGATTTATGACCTTAAATCAATTATCATAATTTCAATTATAAATTATATAATGAGAGATTGATAAGATAAAAAAAGTAAAGTATAATAAAGAAATATAAAAAAATTAGAAAAAGTTTAACTATAGAAAGGAGCATGGGCAAAAGGTAATTTATAATGATCCTTTTGCCTGATCTTTTGTGAATCACTGGTATACATACAGAGCTAATATACAGCGTACAGGCTCTATACAGAGCAGACCTATTGAATCCGGTGTTGAGAAATGGGTCTTCCAAACCAATGGCCCTGTTACATCCTCTCCTTCGGTAGTAAACAATACTGTTTATATAGGCTCACAGGATAAAAAATTATATGCCCTGGATGTAAAAGACGGAAGCCTTAAATGGGCTTTTTGTACAGAAGGTAAAATAAATTCTTCTCCGACAATCATAGAAGATACAGTTTATATAGGGTCTCAGGATTACAATCTCTATGCTATAGATGCCAATAGCGGTCAGAAGAAATGGTCTTTTAAAACCAGAGGATGGATTGAATCTTCACCGGTAATATTTGAAGATACTGCCTTCATAGGTTCTAATGACAGTTTATTTTATGCTATAAATATAAAAAATGCCCAGTTAAAATGGAAATTTCAGACAGGAGATGCAGTTGTATCGTCACCCGCTATATGGGGTGAACTGGTTTATATTGCCTCAAATGACGGGAAAATATATGCCCTTGATACCAGTACCGGGAAACTCATATGGTCCTTTGTAACAGGTGATTACATAGTCTCATCTCCTGCAATAAGCGGAAAACTCTTATATATAGGTTCGTCGGATAATAAAGTTTATGCCCTGGATGTAGACATGGGTTATCAAAAATGGGCTTTTAAAGCTCAATCTTTTGTACAATCCTCACCTGCTGTAGTAGATGGAGCAGTATACATAGGTTCTTTCGATACATGTCTTTATTCTCTTGATGCACAGACAGGTGCGTTGAAATGGACTTATGAAACTGAAAATGCCATAGATTCATCCCCGTCCGTAGCAGGAGGGATAGTTTACGTAGGCTCAGATGACGGAACAATTTATGCATTAAATACAGAAACAGGAAAAAAACAATGGGAATACAAAACAGGAAGTGAAATAGATTCGTCTCCTTCTATAGTAGACGGTTTTTTATACGTAGGTTCTGTAGATGGAAAAATATATTCCCTGCAATGAGGAGTGAAAAAGTGAGACGTGAACAAACAATCTATTACATCTCACGTCTCACATCTCACCATTTATGAATAAAATAAAAATACTTATAGTCGATGATCAGGTTCTATTCTGCAAACTCTTAAAAAGTGTTATATCCCGTCAGGAAGACATGGATGTAGTAGGAGAAGCCCAGGATGCCAGTCATACTCTCAAACTGGTTCTCAGCACATCTATTGATGTTATTTTAATGGATATAAAACTTGCAAAAGAAAACGGCATAAAACTGACAAAAGAGATTTTAAAATTAAAACCTGATATAAAGATCATTATGCTCTCTGCCTATGATGATGATCATTATGTTGTAGATTCATTCAAAGTAGGAGCTTCCGGATATTTGTTGAAAAATGTAGAACCTGATGAGATTACCAAAGCTATCAGGCTGGCTTATAAAGGTGATTCCCCGATAGAACCAAAAATTGCCACGAAATTACTCGAAGAATTTACAAGACTTTCTGAAAAAGCAGAAGAAAGTAAAGTACTTACTAAATCTGAAGAACTTGCATCGTTAACAAAAAGAGAAATAGAAATACTGAAATTACTCGGAACAGGCATGAGTAATGATCAAATATCACAAAAACTTCTTATAAGCATAAAAACAGTGAAAACCCATATAAGCAGAATTATGGATAAACTAAACGTAACGGACAGATTTCAGGCAGGTATGATAGCAGTTCATCACGGCCTTGTAAAGGTAGATATAAAACCACATACATAATTTCTGAAAAAATTTCAAAAAATTGACATATATATAATAGTTATAATTGCCATGGTCGAGTGGTCACAACGAAGAATGAGAACTTATCATCCCTTCACTCTTCTCATATAAACAACCATGATCTGTTCGGTCACAACGAAGTATGAAAATGTGTTCCTCCCGTTACGCTTCTCATATAAACTCTTTATTAACCTGCAGGATATTTTTTTGTTTTTGCTACTATAGTAGCCATAAAGCGGGAATAACCTTCCATAGAATGTTTCATTTCAGAAAAAGCTATAGATTTATCTATTTTTTTGGACTTAATTGTGTAAATCTTCCTGGGAAATATACTTTTTCTTTCATTTTCTTTATATACAGTAAATTCATCTACGTCTTCCCAGTTAATACTGACAGTTTTTTTAAAAGGCCTGTAACAGGTTATACATGTATCATCAACGGTAAATTTCATTAAATATGACAGAATACCCCATCCTGTAGTTAAACCTGTTATTAATAAAACTATAATCCAGTAAAAAATATTCACTCCCATTATAAACCATATTCCTACTGACGGAATAATAATAATAGGTACTATTATGGAAATAATAAATTTCGGACTATTTCTATAAATTTTACATTTAATTTTCACACCACAGGAAGGACATTTAGAGTCTTCAAGAAAAACTTTTGTATTACATTCCGAACATCTCATAAGGATATAATAATATCCATTTTTTAAATCATGTATCTAAGTACCGCTACAGTTAAAAAGGTATCCGAAAAAATTACGTATCATATGCATACATAACGTTTTTGCTCCCGTCACGCGTTACGCGTTACCCGTCACGATAAATAAGATTTCAGATTTTTTCTAACCCGATACCGGTAACCGTTAAAAAATGAATCTTCCTATTGATTGGACTTTGTACTGTCAGTGTTACCTGCAATACTGACCATTAAAAAATTTTATTTTAACCGTTGCAAGATTTATCGATAAAAACACTCAGGATATATTTTTATTCTGACTTCCGAGTATTTATCCTGTATTCTGCCAGACAATTTTTTAAAACTTTACATGTAATTATTTTATAAACCTTCAGCCAAATAGTATTCAAGGTTACGGACACTAAAAAATTCTATTTTTCTGACTGATAAGTCACGATTTTTTAGCTGATAGCCAATCACTTACATGATTTATTAACCTGTCAGATATGATTCAACTCTTTTTCTACAATAACCTATTATAATCTCGTCTCCTTTTAATATAATGGGTCTTTTTAACAGCGAAGGTTCTTTAGCTATAAGCTTTAACATTTCTTCCCCTGTAAGATATTCATGTTCCAGGTTAAGTTCTTTATATTTCTTACATGTTTTCAATATAAACTCTTCTGCCGAATGACCGAGCATAAGTCTCCGTAATTCATCTTCTTTCAGAGGGTGTTTTTCTAAATTACGTTCCTTAAAAGTAAGCCCTTTTTTAATAAGAAAATCCCTTGCCCTCCTGGAAATAAAGCAGCCTGGTTTATAATATAATAATATACCATCATTTCTCTGTCTGTTGTAAAACATTTCATATATCCTTTTCTAATGGAAAAATAAAATATTTAAATAAATTATGACATTAAGATTATAGCATATTTTTTTGCAAATGAAAATTTCTCAGGAATAGTTTTATGCAAAAAACTACATATTATTTCAAGAGTGCGTTAAAAAATAACAGGTGATTTTACATACGATGGAAAAAGAAATCTGCCATAGAATATTAAGAGTGAAGAGTGAAAAGTGAAAAAAATGTTATTTTAATCACTATTCACTAACAGCCATGACCGGTTCGGTTACAACGAAGTATGAGAATCTGTTCCTCCCGTCACGCGTTACGATTCTCATATAAATTTATGAAATCAGGTATAATTTCCACTAAAAATGAAACTACCTGTCATAAAAAAACACTATCTTAAATGACAAGCATAGCTTTATATATATTCAGAAGTCCCGCACCAAATACGGGGTCTTCTCCCGGAGGCCCCAGGTCATGAGCAGTTTTTTTTAGAATATCTTTTAACCTGTCCGGAGAAAGTCCATGGTTTTTACTTAATAATAGAGCTATTGCTCCTGCTACCTGCGGAGCAGAGGAAGAGGTGCCGGAGAATACAGAATTAATGGAAGTACAATAAATTCCTCCAAGAGCTACCAGATCAGGTTTCATACGATTATCTGTTGTTCTTCCCTGACTGCTCCAGGGTTCCAGTTTACAGGGATAGGTACTCTGAACAGAGCCTACTGTAATGGTATCAGATGCAGGCGGGAGGCCCGGGTCAAGACTGGTTTCCGGATTAAAATACTCCATATTACTCGCAGTCATACTGTAAATATAAATCATGAAAGGAATACCGTCACCGGCCCTTATTTTTTTTACGGCTACATGGTAAGCGCCGCTGTAAGAAGCTGTAATATCCACCATTTCATATGGAGGTGCTTTAAGCCCCTTCTGCCTGATTGTTGATACAGCCAGAGGCTGAAGACTGTCATTAAAAATACCAAGGTCCAGATCGGCTGAAGGATTATTCCAGTTATCTTTCCAGGACATAACAACCCTTATTCTGTCACCTCTCTTAAGGTCTACTTCCAGTGTATCATCTCTTGAGGTAAAATTATTCAATGAGTTACCATTTGTATCATTAAAATTTCCCATATAATGGGTCTGTGCGTTATTACCTGCAGAAGAAACTATTGTTATACCTTTATCTCTGGCAAGCCTGGCAAGACCCGCTCTTATACCGCTTCCGTCATAATAATCATCGGGGAGGATGATATTTACTGCAGTAACTATTACATCGGGTTTTTTACTGCCTGTCATATTTATTAATTCTTTTAAAGCTTTAATATATTCTACATCTGTTTGAAAATTAACGAGAATTATTTTAGTTTTCGGCGCTATACGGGTCACTATCTCAGTGACTGCATTTCCATGATCTATGTCTCCTGCCATTATGTTTTTATCGTGACTCCGAAAAGATAATGTATAATAAACATTTCCACGAAAAACAGGATTGGATGGTTCAAAAGCAGTATCAAGTATAGCAATCTTCACCCCCTGTCCCATGTAACCTTTTTTATGGGCTTCATTTAACTGGAGTGAAGAAAATTCTTCTCCTCCGGTAGAAGCAAATTGTTTAAATATTTTCGAATTTTCTTCTATGTCAGAAAAAGGGGATCGTAAAAATTTGATAAAATGCAAATGTCTCACTATTTCAACCTTATCTACAGGGATAAGGACCTGTACCATGTTAAATACATACACCTCAATCTCACAACCAAGTTCTCTGAGTATTGCAAGATCTTCATCCCTCACATCAAACCTCAATTCAACTATATATCTTTCCATATTTGCTGTTGCACCATAGCCTCCCGTAAGAGCTTCGGCAGACAGACCATATTTGTAAGATTCAACAGGAGATGGCAAAATACATGAAGGTGCCGAAGGTATCATATTCTTAAGAGATTCAGTTGAAGGTTCTATAGATTTATCGACTGAAGAGGTTCCTTCATTTTCTATCTTGACCTCATCTGAAGACATATCTATCCCCGGCCATACTATGTCAGTTACATCTCTTGCATATATAGTACCGGAACATAAAATAATTATATATATTATAATGAAAAATATTATTTTTTTTCTCACATGTCAAAACCCCTTAATTGAAGAAAAAACTTATTTATCAGTTTGTTCCACACTATCTAAAAATCTTTTTGCTTCCTCACTGGAGCCGACTTTCGGACTTATAGATATATAACGTTTCCAGTGATTGATTGCTTCTTTATAATTACCTTCCTCTTTGTAAATACTTCCGAGATACCAGTGAGCTTCGGCCTGATCAGGATTAAATTTCACAGACTTAAGAAATTCCTCTTTAGCTTTATCAATCATGGAATGTTTAAAAAAATTCTCTCCATTTCTATAATGTTGAAGACCTTTATTTGCATCTGAAACATCCGTTAAAACATAATTAACAGAAGAATAACCGTTATAACCGGTCTGACCATGACTGAAAAACATAGAGCCCTGACTGTTTATACAGAATATAAAAATCATCACAGTTATCGCAGAGCCAAGAGCAAAACTGCTGCACCATGATAACCAGTATGCTCTCCTGACAGTGGAAAATAAAGAATTTAATCTGTAAAAAAATCCCTTCTTCAAAGATTTATTTTCCATAAAAGAAGGGGACATAGCTGCCAGTTCCTTTACCTTTTCCATTTCTTCATTTAAATCAATATAAGAATTAAAACAAAAGGAACAGTCAAGTAGATGTTTTTCAAATCCTTTTCTTTCATTAAAAGTCAGAGAATTATCAATATAAGCGCATATTGTCTCCGTATCAGGACAATCTCCTTTATGTATATCTGATAATTCTGTAAATGCTGTAGCAAATATTTTTTCTGTGTTCATACATATCACCCCTCAGGCAACTGTACCATTGATTACTCAATGTTCATAACATATTAGGCGGATAAATCATTTTTTTCTTCATCAGTTAACATCAATTTTTCCAGTAATTCTTTCACATATTTCTTCATTTCCTGCGTAACATCTTCTTTTAAATCATAATGAGCTTTAATTAATCTGGTCATATCTGTAAGGGCCTCATCTATTTCTTTATAAATCTGTTTTTCACTGCTCATATGCAAAACTCTGAGATATTTTACCGCAATGTCTCCTACAGAGAGCCTTTTCTGGAAACGAAGATATAAAAGTCTTTGCCGAAGAATAGGAAGTTTTTTCAGAGCTTCTCTGAGGCACTGTGCTATTTCTCTTTCTTCAGGGCTTATATCTTCACAGGGAGGTGTAAAATCTAAAACTTCATCATCACCTTCAACAATAATAGGTTGAGGTTCACTTTTAAGAGCAATCCATCCGTCTA
>DAIOEN010000003.1:0-6365 GCA_036746235.1 Vulcanimicrobiota bacterium
AATTATTTTTCTTCGTAAGAGCCTGTCAGGCAGAAGCTGATAAAATGGTTACCAATTTACCTGGTGGGGTACTAAGGTCAGTAAGAAATTTAAATTCTATACACATCAAAAGGGAGGCCTGTATTTTATGTATAGCAATATCTTAAAGAAATCTTTAATATTTATCTTAATCATATTTTTACCGGTTAATCTATCCTGTAAAAACAGAGCTGAAGAGATGGTTCTGAAAGGGAACAATCTTGCAGATGAGAAAAAGTATGATGAAGCAATTAAGGCCTATGATGAAGCAATTAAAATCGCTCATGACCATAAAACTGCATGGAATAACAAAGGCCTTATTCTTGCAGATCAGGGAAAATATGAAGAAGCAATCAAATGCTTTGATAAAGCCATATCTATTGACTCGAAATTCGTCCAGGCTCTTTATAACAAAGGAACTGTTCTCTGTGACCAGGGAAAATTCGATAAAGGCAGAGAATATTTTGAAAAGGTTTTAAAAATTGATCCGGACCATAAAGAAGCCAGACAACTTCTGGGAGAATAATGAGGCCTTTCCAAATTAACCTTTCAAGATGGTGAAGGATTCCTCTTTACTCTGTAGAACTTAGAAAATTCGAAATAACAACCATGACCGGAGCGGTCGCAACTGAATATGAGAAATGGTATACAGTGAAGCATCACATTCCATTATTATCATATAAATTATTTTAAGGAGACTTAAAGATGGAACATAATTCTGACAGAAACATGACAAGAAGAGATTTTATCAAACTCGGAAGCGGTATTGCCGGTATATTACTGGTTCCTTCTATTGTATCAGGCGTACAGGCAATGGAATATTTCAGTTCCATACCGAAATTCCCTGAAAATCCCGACGGACTCATATATTATACTGCCCATATAGAAAACAACGGATGGGCAGACTGGTGCAAAGACGGAGAAGTCTGCGGCACACCTGATAATAAAAGAGCCATAGGAGCTATGGCAATCAAGTTTCGAGCAGGTATAGCATCCTATGAAGCATATCTGCAGGGCCTTTCCTGGACAGACTGGTACGGCAATGGAGATATATGCGGTTTTATAAATGGAGGACAGCCCTGGGGAGCTTTTAAAATAAGAGTGCCCAAAATAAGCGTTTTCTACAGAGCTCATTTTTATGGCTCAGGATGGACTCAGTGGTATAAAGATGGTAAAACATGCGGTTATACAGGCAAAGATAATAAAATTCTGAATGCAATAGAAATAACCTGCACAAAACCATAATGAGAAAAAACATATTATCAAATATAAGCCTTAAACTGCCCCTGACAGCAGGGATTTTTTTACTTTTTATTCTGTTAATAAATAAAATAAGTCTCGAACCAAACTGTATTACAATGAATATAATCTCACCTGAAGATGATGTATATCAACTGTTTTATGATAAAGGCAGAGGTTTTAATGAAGAGGATTCAATTAAAACTGAAGTAAAAAAAGGTGAAAATAATATAAAATTCTTCCAGTTGCCTCCAGGTAAATTCAATACAATAAGAATCGATGTTGGAGCAAAAGAGGGAGAAATAATAATAAAATCCATAAAATTTATTCATTATTTCAACAGTTTGTCTCTAAAAATCACCCTTTATAATTTTTCACCTGACGATATAAAAAAATCATTCAATCCTGAAGGCAAATTGACTTATTTGACCAGTAAAGACGGAGTGCTTCATGTTATATCTAAAGGCACAGATCCGGCCTTTATTTTCAAAGGAAATCTTGCACACATATACAGTAATATGTCAAAAACTATTCTGTATAAAAAATTATTTCTCTATATACCATCACTGTTTCTATCATTTCTTCTATCTATTTTACTAAATTTCGTCATCACCATTCTGAATTTAAGTGAACCGGTAGAAAGAAAAATAGGATATTTCAGGGAATTCTGTGTTTTTTTATGGCAGATGGTAAAGGACAGGAGAATCATTTTCGAGCTGACAAAAAAGGATTTTCAGACCAGATATCTCGGTTCATATCTCGGTATCCTATGGGCTTTTGTCAATCCTACCGTAAATATTCTCATTATGTGGTTTGTTTTTCAGGTAGGATTTAAATCACAGCCTGTAGATAATTTCCCTTTTATACTCTGGCTTATATGTGGAATGCTGCCCTGGTTCTTCTTTGCCGAAGGTCTCAGCAGTGCCACAGGTTCCATACTGGATAATAAATATCTCGTAAGTAAAGTAGTATTCAGAGTAAGTATATTACCTGTAATAAGAGTACTGTCAGCTCTGTCTATACACCTCTTTTTTATTCTGGTAATATTTCTTATGTTTTTTGTATATGGTTATAAACCGGATATATATACATTACAGGTTCTGTATTATTTATTTGCAACAATTGTTTTACTGCTGGGCCTTTCGTGGATTACATCATCAATAGTTATCTTTATAAGGGATCTATCACAGGTAATAGGAGTAATATTACAGTTTTTTTTCTGGCTTACACCCATATTCTGGTCACTCAAGATGGTACCTGAAAAAATGCACTGGTTTTTCAAAATGAATCCTGTTTATTATATAACAGAAGGATACAGAGAGACTTTCATATATAAAGTCTGGTTCTGGCAACATCCCTGTCTTATGCTTTACTTCTGGGGCTTTACACTTACCGTGTTTGTCATGGGAGCCCTCATATTCAGGAAACTGAGGCCCCATTATGCAGATGTTTTGTAGTGGCAGGTACGGAACCTGCCACTACAGGGGTTTATTTATAAAACTCTCCTAAAATATTCTGTGCTTCAATCTGTAATTCCGGGTGATTGCTGCGAAGAGCACTCATAACATGGAGTAAAGCTTTATCTTTATTAATTTTCACCATATTCATGAGAGCAGAAATCTTTACTTCCAGAGTTCCTTCTCTTATGGAATTGGCAAGTCCATCTATTATATCTCCTTCATCTGGAGATAACTGTATTTCAAGTTTTTGAATATCTTTTCTTGTTAACCCCAGAGAACCGATGTTTCTGAAATTTATATCACCATCGATTTCTTCGGAAGATAAAACAGAAAGTCCCGGGAAATCATGTTCAAGGAGTCGTCTTATCGAAAGACGACATTCGGAAGAAGACACTATTACAGGATTTAAAAAATCCGACTCTTTTGCTTCTTCAAGCTTTTTATTCACCACTTCAAAGAGATAACCCTGAAGTTTTTTTATGACAGGCGATGAAGGTTTCACACTTTTAAGAAGTCTCATTATAAATTTTTCAAAGTCCCTTTCAAGGGTAAAACCGGCAATTTCTCCGGAATGATCAAGAAGTTCCCTGCAGATAATCTTTCTAAGGGATTTTCTTACATATTCCGATATTGTATCAGGCTGTCTGATATAAGAATAGATTGCCATAGTTTCAAAAATAACATTCAAATTTCTTACAGGAATTCTCTCTTTTAATAAATTCCTCAGAACAAGGTGAATTTCCGTAAGAGAAAGTTTATGGGGATAAATTTCATCAACTACTACAGGGTTTATTTTTTTCAATGCCTGAATTAACGATGCACTTTCCTGGAGTCCGAATAATTCTCCGACATGAGTTTTTATAACCTCTGACAGATGCATTATAATAATATTTACCGGCTCAAAGATCATAAAATCTGTTTTTTCTGCTTCATACCTCTGAGATTGTTCAATCCAGACAGAAGGAAGGGAGTAAACAGGATCATTACATTTTTCACCTTTTAAAATATCCAGAAGTTCTGCTTTATGGGTTGCAAGAAGTTTTCCCGGCCTCAGTTCTCCTCTTGCTGCTTCCACATCATAAACCTTTAAGATATACATGCCGGAATTAATAAGCATATTATCACGGAAACATATTCGCGGCAAAGCAAATCCAAGTTCCAGAGCTATATGACGTCTGAGGGTTGCCAGTCTTTCCTGCAGTTCTCCCCCGTAATTGGGATCTATAAGAGAGAGAAGCTCTTTGCCTAATTCTATTGTAAGAGGCTCAAGAGGGATAATATTAAACACTTCTTCCGATTTTTCAAACTGCTCTGATGTTTCCTGGCAGAGAAAAGGAACAGACTGGGTTACATTAAGATGACGCCACATTATAGCGGAATAAAGGTTTTTATAGGGATGTTTAAGAGTCTCTCTGTCACAGTATCTCATAGCTTTCTGGTAGGACTGTGCTGCTTCTCTGGTCATTCCTCTCTCTTTATACATATCTCCGAGATCACTGTAATATATCGGCTCTCCGGGATTTAAACCTATGGCTCTTTCATAATGTTTTATGGCTTTGGTGTAATCTCCTTTTCTCGAATATAAACCTCCAAGGGCATGATGGGCTTTATGGTTGAAATCACTTACTTTCAGACTCAAAAGGTATTCATCTTCCGCTTTATCGTAATTTCCCATAACCTCATAGGTTTTTGCAAGATGATAGTTTGCATATAAATGCCTGGGGTTAATTTGAAGGATATTATTAAAATAATCTATTGCTTCATTGTATTTTCCTTCACTCAGGCTTATAATGCCAAGTCCTTCGTAAGCAGAACAGAAACGTCCGTTAAGTTCCAGACTTTTCTTATAAAATTCGACAGCCCTGTCTGAAATATTTTTTTCATGGAATGCATGGCCCAGATGATAATAAATCTCTGATGCAGGTTTGATTTCTACAGCATGTGAAAGATAGTCAATTACATGGTCATAATCCTTCAATTCTCTGTAGAGAAGGGCTATCTGAAGATAATTCTGTATATTATCAGGTTCTAATTTTATCCTGTCAGATACGAAATTTACTCCCTTCAAAAATTCTTCTCTCGCCTTCTGTTCATTTCCCTGTCTTACAAGTACTATGCCTTTTTCCAGCGTACATATGGGAACTAAAGAAGGATTGAGGGAAAGGGCACTGTCAAAGCTATTAATTGCCTGATCCAGCTTTCCTGTAAGGGCATAAAATCTTCCCAGTTCTATGTGAACCTCATAAAAGCCCGGCGCCATTCTGAGTGCTTCCTGATAATTTCTCTCAGAAAGATTCCACAGTCCCTGTTCCTGATAAACACGGGCAAGCTGTTTATGAGCCCAGGGAGAAGGTTTGAGCTTAATTGCCCTTTCATACATATTACCTGCTTTTGTAAGTTCATACTGATGATAATAAATATCTCCCAGGCCTGAATAGTGTAAACTTTCTTCAGGTTCATAATCAATGGCCATACCGTAATAAAATACTGCGTTCTGGTAATCTTTTTTAAGAAAATAAAGAAGGCCCAGTATACCGAAAGGCCATCCTTCACTCGGATAAATTTCCGCCAGCTTTTCACCTCTCTCTATAGCTTCTTTATGATTTCCCTGATCACATAATAATATTATAAGAGCTCTGTAGGCTTCACCTGATTTCGGCTCCAACTTTATAGCTTTTTCATAATTCTCAAGAGATTTCTTGAAATTCTTTATTTCTCTGCAGGCATTTCCGAGAGCAAGATAAAATACCGCTCTGGATTTATCAATAGATATAGCTTTTTCAAAACTTTTTATACTTTCTTCGTATTTTTCCAGTTTACCGTACAAAAGGCCGAGATTATAATAAACCATAGAAAAGCTCGGAGAATTTTCAAGAGATTTCTGGTAATAGTTCAGAGCTTCTTCATAGTTGCCGAGATGCATATAAACATCTCCCATACCTTTAAAAGCAAAGGCATCTTTTGCACTGAGACGAAGAGCCTTTCTGTGGTTGTTAAGGGCATCATGGTAACGACCGAGTTTTAGATAGGTATTTGCAAGGGCATTATAGGAATAAACATCCTGAGCATCAAGTTCGACAGATTTGGAAAACTCTACCAGTGCATCATCAAATCTTCCCTCTTTGAAATAAGCATTACCCAGGTTATAATGTGTATACGCATCAGAAGGCTCAATCTCAAGGGCTCTCTGATAATTATCAATGGCAAGATGTATTTCTCCTTTATGATGATAGAGTCTTCCAAGGCGTAAAAAAGCTGTTGGCTCCTGGGTATCACTCTGAACCTTTCTTTTATATTTATCAAACTCTTCTTCAAGATCATATTTATCAGGGTTATAATACTCGGTTTTTCTATAGGATCTTGTCAGTAATTTCTCAAAAAAATTCTTTTCTCTTATCACATTCACTATCCCCTCTCTGCATATTTTATACAATCCTGTGAAAATTATAATTTCGACAGATATTTTTTTCTTTCCTCTAAATATACGGATAAAATTGAATTTTACAGAAATGATTAAGAAAATATCAGAAGAAATAAAGAAAATAACAATGCTGAATTAACAGTCCGTGAAAGGATTTAATATAGTCAAATTGTTATCGATAATCTGACCATGTTGAAGATCTTCCGTATAAATAATATTGCATTCAT
>DAIOEN010000003.1:6465-90996 GCA_036746235.1 Vulcanimicrobiota bacterium
TTATCGATAATCTGACCATGTTGAAGATCTTCCGTATAAATAATATTGCATTCATTAACCAGAGAAGCAGATAAAATTAATCCATCCCAGTAAGAAAAATTATATTTTATTGACAATTTTATGGCTAATTCTATTACCTGTTTATCTATGAGGACTATTCTATAAGTATCAAAAAGGTTTTTAACAATCATATCTAACTTTATCAGGTCTACATTATATTTTCTACTCATAATCCATACAAATTCATTTATAACCTGGGTACTGAGAATTATATTTTTATGATTGAGAAGCTCAATAGATTTATTTTTCTTATTCAATTCACTTATTGAATAAGCATATATCAAAATATTTGTATCAAGAAAGCTATTGTTGTTCATTGTCATAAATCTTTTCTCTATCAAATTTCCATTTTGTTGTATCAATATTTATCTGATTTATAAGTAGTTTATCAACTACACTTTCTTCATCAATCTTTATTGTAATATCTATATTTTTATTACAAAATTCATCAGGGAGTTCAAAAGATAAAAAATTACTTTCCAATTTTAATTTTTTATGTAGTACACTCATACATTTAAGCCTCCTTGCAGATATTTCCCCTGCTTCTTTTTATTTTAACATATTACAAAAAAATTATAAATGCTGACTGATGAATATTTTTTATAACACTATTTTATTTACAAACACTGAGCCATACAATTCCTGCAATAAGAGTCAGAACCGTAACAGGCACACCAGCTTTCAAATATTCTACAAATGTAATATGAACGTTTCTCCTCCTGGCAGATTCGGCGACAACAGGGTTTTCATGTTAACAAAAAAAATCAGTAAATTTTTAATAATTCATCCACAAACACTCCTCCCTATCTGGTTTCTCTTTTTTATTCTTCGCATAACTTGACGGGCAACTCACTACAGTTTTTACACGCCGCCATCCAGAATACAATTCTTCCATTAGCTTGCAATTGTATCCGGAGAGAGCTACTTTTCCTTTAACAACATGTAATACTTCTGATAATTTTACATGTTCCTCATCCGTCATCTCGAATTCGTAATCCTTGCCGGTTCTGGTAGATAACACATATGGCGGATCGCAGTAAAAAAGAGTGTCTTCTGTATCGTAACATTTAATTACGTCAACAGCCGGGCGGTTTTCAATCTGCACGTCTTTAATTCTATTAATTGCCAGAATGAGTTTTGTCAGTATATTTGCCCATCGTTTTGCCTGGCTCTGAGAGCCTTTGATACTATGTCCCCATCCGACTTTCCTGTTTTGAAGTCCACGTCCGGACATAGACTGAGTAATAATAGTCAATACTCTTCTGGCTCTTTCCATGTCTGAATCAGCATTGTCACTGAATTCTTCCTTGTAGCATTTTTCGTATTCTTCCCGGGCGCAGGGAGTGAGATAAATTAAAGATAGAAATTGTAACGGCTTTTCTCTCAACACCTTAAAGAGATTGACTATTCTGCCGTTAAGATCGTTATAAATTTCTACGGGGGAAGGTTCTCTATTGAGAAGTATATTCATACCGCCTCCATAGGGTTCCACGTAGGTGTTACAAGGCGGCAAGAGTGGAAGTATCCAATCCGCCGAGTAGAATTTGCCTCCGATATACGGGAAGGCATTGATTTTTCTAATAAAAATTCCTCCTTTATAATAAAATAGTATACTCTTAAATATAATAATCTAAAGTATACTATTTTTTAATATCACTATTTTTCTAACAATTCCAAATTATACCATTTCACATATTTGCACGAAGTAATAGGCCTGTCATATTTATATCTTATTCCATCATCTAAATTCCCTTCTATAGTGGTAATGGTTTTTCCGTCCAGATTAACTTTCACGACAAACCCGGTATGAAGGGGTTTTCCAGTGGCTGAATCTATCAATAAAAATACATCCTTTTCTGCCGGTGTTTGGCTGTAAATTCCCTTTTGCCGGGCCCACTCTTCCATTGCCCATGTATCCCCTGTCTTCGGATTGTCTATTCCTGCCTGGCCGATTACCCAGCAGGTGAAGGCAGCACACCAGGGGTTCCCCTCAGAAAGTCCGACATATTCAAGATATTTTTTTACCTGTGGGCCTGAATTACTCCCATTTATTTCTTTAAAGTCCTGTCCTCCGAGTTTTCTTTCTTTCTCGCATATTTCAATGACATCTGTTATTACATTTGTCTTTACTTCAGTTTTTATTGGTTCTTCCCTGCTTTCCAAAGGATTTTCGTTTAACCATCTGGCTTTTTCATCTCCAAGTTTACGGAGATCCAAAATAAGGACTTTTTTTCCATCTTCTCCTGAAAAAGAATAAGCCTTCGGAGGGTTCTGCTGAAAATCTATATATATGCCTTTGCAGTCTATTGGTTTTAAAGGATACATTGTTATTTTATCATTCGACACGGATTTAATCTCCTTTTCATTATTAATTAATTGCTTTAAAGCCTCATCTCTATTCAGCCAACCCTGAAGAAAAATCTTTTGAGAAGGAGCTTCCTGGCATCTGGTATATCTGTATTTCTTCCTATTCTCCACTATTTTTAAAGCAAAATCTTTATTATTATTTTTCAGTAGTTTTTCTCTTGTAGTATCGCCATAGAGACCTGTCATTTCAATATTTAAAGCTTCCTGGATAAATATAATCATTCCAGATACGCCGAAGTTGACGGCGGTATCAAAAAGAACTTGAAGTAATTCGTGAATAAGAATATCAACTTCTGGTATCACTTTAAAATATTTATCGAAATATATAGTCTTTACAGTATCGAGTGATATATCCTTCACATCTGCCTTGTTTTTTTTATTGTCTGCAAGCCATTTATTATATACCACTTGGGTTATACCATGATTTGTTCTACCTCCGGGATCTGCTGGATTGTCTACAAAACCGCCTTCCCATTGCAGAACAAAATCTATACATTGATTGAATTTATCTATTAGAGTCATAAAGCACCTTATTCTTTCTTTACCAGAGAATTTATAAGTCCTACTATAGATATTACTTCTTTTGTTTTCTTAATTACAGTATCGACAGTATTTTTATCTTCTTCTTTAACATTTAGTTCTTCGGGCTTGTCGATAAATTCTGTGACAGTTTTTATTACTCCCAGATCTATATTTGGAAGACAAGAAGCTACAGCAATATTAGTTTTTTCTTTTCCTTTTGCACCTGTTTCTTCTGCTTCTTCTATACCATTTAGATTATCAATAAGCTGTTTTTCGTATTTTTCCAGAAGTTCAATCGCTAATTGCACTGCAGGAGGAAAGAAAGATTTGAAAGTATTAAGAAAGGTAAATATTGCATCGTCGTATTTATCTATCTTAATTGCAGATTTTTTAAGCATTTCTTTAAATAATTCAATTCTGGCCCATACGTCCCTTACTTTGTCTATTACTCCTATAAAACTCATAAATATACACTCCTTTTTTATTTTATCGGCTCAAAATTCAAGCAGGTTTCTTGATTTTTACAGATTTTATTATGCCTTTCCTCTGCAGTTTTAATCAGTTCTAAAAACTCTTTTTTTTTCTCTTTAAATTTCAAATCGACACTCTCTTTAATTTTGTCAACGCCGTCCTTGATTTCACTATTCATCTCATCGAAAAATTCATTTACTGACTCCATAATTTTTCCAATTCTCCTTTCAAATTTTTTATTTCTTCAGAGAGCCTTAAAATTGTCTCTCCGTCTTTTTTTAAGGCCTCAGTAAATTGATCGATAATTTTATAATGTTCTATAGAGCACTGGCGTAATTCATCATTCTTTTTTTCATTTTTATCACTCCAGTATTTTTCACGTTCAAGAAATTTATCTTTCCATTCCGTTTCTTTTTTTTCTAATTTTTTGTCGAATTCCGCCCTATCTCTCCTGGCAAGAAAATAAATAATACCAATAACAGGAGCAACCGCCAAAAGTCCGAGAATAACGATAAAGAGAAATAAATAACTTTCATCTGCTGTCGTGAGTAAATGACTCCAATATTGCTGTAAATAAGATTGTGATTGCTCTGCTATAAAAAACATTTTAATCCTCCTCTATATAGTATCCAGTAATAATTAAAAAACAGATCTCAATTATTTTTCTCATTCAACTTCCTTATCCCTGGATTTAAATTCAGTCCTTTGTCCAGGTCGACTTTTTCAGTGCCTATGAGCCTCTTAATTCGATCTTTATATTTCTCTTCAAAAGCTGTTATTTTCTCAACACTCTGCACCTTCTGAAGATATTTCCTTTCCTGCGGCATGATATTTTTGTCAAAATCTATATATTTCGGAATGTCTATCACTGCTACAGGAAAGCCCTGAATAGTGTGTTTCTCTCTGATTTCCGGTGAGTCATGTTCTATTTTCGTCATATCATATTCAAAGAGCTTTGAGGCTCTATATGCCTCCTGTAAATCAGAGTGAAGAGGAAGGGCGAAATAATCTTTATAAATCTTACTGCCTGTCGTAGTTTCATTTATTAAGTCATACTCTTCTTTTACTTTTTCAAACTGTTCTTCGCTGATAAGACCTTCTTCTTTATCCTTTTCTGCCTGTTGTAAATCAGCCATTGCCTGTAAATAGTCAACCCATATTTTACTGTCAAAAAGAGCAGTATATTCCTTAGTATTCTTTAATTCTTTATCTATATTGTCTATATTATTTTTTAATTCCTCTTTCTGCCTTACGTTTTCATTCATAATCTCTTCACACAGGTCCCTGGATTGCTTTGAATACTGATTATGAATTATGGATTTTTGAATTCTCTGAGGAGTTTCGGCATTGATGATTTTTCCCTGTATATCTTCAAGGTCTAACTCCCAGGTATCAGGTTGAGAATTGTTATCTCCCTGGGTCTTTACTTTTTTATTTTTTGTTATTTCTACTACCCTATGCACCACATACTTTCCTGACTCTCTATTTCCTATTTTTGCTTCAGGCTTTACTATTATTATGTCTCCTGTTTTTACATCATCTATATCTTTATATCTTCCACAGTCAACCATATCACCCTCATTAAACGTCGGTCCCATAGAGGAGCCGGTATAATAGAAAGTCATTAACGGTAAGCTGTAAGGATCTATTTCTTCCTCTGGCAATTCTTCTATTTTTTCTTCTTTTTTCTGTATTTTGTCCACTTATATCACCTCTTCAATTTTCTTTAAAGTTTCTCCATGTAAGCTGTGCTTTAAGATAAATGTATCGTAAGTCTTTATAATATTAAAAGCATTATGAAAAATTTGAGTCCTTAAAGCCCTGGCTTCATCTTTTGACAGAGTATTAAAGTTCTGTCTTATTAATTCAGTAGAAGAATTCATAAGTCTGTATAGTGCTTCATCTTTCTCTATATTTACCACTGAGTCTATATCTGTTTTTTCTAGGAAAAACATAGCTTTAACAGGTATTCCCCTGGCAGTATTCCACTGAGTTTTAAGTGCCTGGTCTTTTTTGTGTAAAAAATAACTCCATGTGGGGAAAGGATAGGCTTTTCCATTCAGGAATATCGTCACATCGTCAGACAGGGCTTTCCAGGGCTTCACTGCTTTTCTTGCACATTTGCTTTTACCTGAAGAGTTTTGACCGGCAAGGATTACTCCTGACCTGTTTTTCTCAAGTAAAGTACTATGGATAATCAATCCACCGGCCTGTATAATCTCTCTGAATATAGGAAAGAAAAAAGACTGTTTCATTAGTTGAAAGTCCTGCTCTTCATCTTTCTTCTCTCCTATATCGTAGAGAATATCTTTCACTATATTATGAGTGGCATAATTATCATGAGTCTGCCATCCCCACCGGAAAGGATGTCTGTTTATGATATCCTGAAAATTTCCACGGAATAAAACAATACGAGAAGAAGCATTACCATCTTTAAGCTTCATTATAGATGTCAGCTTTTCAACAAAGCACCTATCACCTATGAATTTCCATGAAAGATTATCTATTTTAAGAGTACTCATTTAAGTCGCTCCGAAATGATTAATTGGTATATTTATCCATCTGGTAGGTATCCCACTGAAAAATATATTCTGTCTGTTTATCCCGTAACTATTCGTCTGAGTAGAAGTTAAGGCATTTATAATGGTCCAGTTTTCCCCGGCATCTTCTGAGACAGCCACATATTTCTGAGTGGCTGTTCCTGCTACTCTCGTAGGAGAGCAAGAAACAAGGACTTTATTCCCTGCTATATTTTTGAATTCCTGAACTTCTTCATTTGTTAAGAATGTTTTCTTTAATGTCCAGGTGTTTCCATAATCTGAGGATTTCCATACTTTTCCTGCCTGGTCTCCTGCTAACACTATACCGCCGCCTAAGTCAGCAAAATGCCTCACTTTGATTGCTGAAAGAGTCTGTTTTAATAGCCATGTTTCTCCTGAGTCTGTCGATTTGTATATGGCTCCTGAACGTGTCCCCGCAAGCACTATTCCACTACCGAGATTAATCATGCATCGAACATTGGCAGTAGCAGTCTGAGTATAGAGATCGCCCTTGCTTACCCATGTTGCACCGCTATTGATTGATTTATAAACTGTTGCCCCTGAGCCTGTTCCCGAAGGCCTTGTTCCTGCAAGTATTACTCCATTGCCCAGATTACAGAAACAACTTGCTCTTTCCTGTGTTCCCAGTGTAGTTACCAATGTCCAGGTAGTCCCATAATTTAAAGTCTCATATATTTTTGCTCCGCTTGCACCAAATTTTACCCCTGAAGTAGCAGCCAATATATGACCATTACCCAGATCGCAAAAGTCTCTCACACATGCGGCAGTTCCAAGCTGCCCCTGAGAAGTCCAGTTTACTCCCCAGTCAGATGTGTAATAAACTTTTCCTGTTGCTCTCGTTCCTATCATTGCCTTGCCACCGCCAAGGTCAATAATGGTATAAATATATTCTCCCGCTGCAAGTGTTTTCTGATATTCAGTAATGGCATAAGAGAGATCTTCTACTGTAATAGTTCCTGCTGTTCCTGCACCACTCCCCCACTGACTGACATAAGCCAGAGAAGAATTAAACTTCTGAATTCTATTGTTTCCAGTATCAGAAACATACATATTGTCAGAGCCATCTATTTTAATCCATTCGGGAGATGTGAAATTACCGTTACCTGTCCCGACTGTACCGAATTGAGAATCATATACACCTGCAGAAGTGAATTTCTGGACTCTATTATTTGTGGTATCTACTACAAAAATGTTTCCTGCTGCATCAAATGCTATTCCTCTGGGTGAATTAAATTGTCCGTTACCAGTGCCCGCAGAACCAAAATTACTCGAATAAAGAGATGGAGGAGTAAACTTCTGTAATCTGTTGTTTGTAGTATCTACTATATATAAATTCCCACTGGCATCAAATACAAGGCCCGTAGGAGTATTAAATTGTCCATTACCTGTCCCTGTGGCTCCGAAGCTTGCATTATAGACTGCTGCAGAAGTAAATCTCTGGACTCGATGATTACCTGAGTCTGTTACGAATATATTGCCTGAAGAGTCAAAAGCTATGTCCCTGGGAGAAGAAAAGTTTGTTGTACCACTTCCCGAAGTGCCCCATTTTGTAGAATAAGCCAGGGCAGAAGTATATTTAACGACTCTATGATTGCCAGTGTCTACAATAAATACGTTATTGCTGCCATCGAGAATTATTCCCCTGGGTGATGAGAAATTTGTATTGCCTGTGCCACTACTGCCGAATTTTGTAACATAAACTCCTGAACTATTAAATTTCTGCACTCTGTGATTTCCCGTATCTACAACAAATATATTGCCTGAAGAGTCAAAAGCTATTCCGGTAGGTGTGTTAAACTGTCCGTTACCCGTACCACTACTTCCAAATTTTGACTGATACACACCTGCTGAATTAAACTTTTGCACTCTATGATTACCGGAATCGGTGATATATATATTATCAGAGCCGTCTATCTTTATTCCTCTGGGAGAAGAAAGCTGACCGTCTCCACTCCCTGATCCACCAAATTGACTTACATATGCCCCTGTGGAGTCAAATTTCTGGACTCTATGATTTGAAGTATCTACAACGAAGAAATTGCCTCCACTGTCTTTAGCTACTGCATAAGGAGCAGAAAGCTGTCCGTCTCCTGCACCTACTGTCCCAAATTGAGAAGAGTAAAGAGAGGGAGGTGTAAATTTTTGAACTCTGTTATTCCCGGTATCTGTTACGAATATATTATTTGAAGTGTCCAGAACAATTCCTCTGGGAGAAGAAAGCTGTCCTGTTGCACTTCCACTGGCTCCGAATTGTGCCTGATATACCCCGGCAGATGTAAACTGCTGAATTCTATTATTACTTGTATCAGCTATAAATATATTCCCAGAACTGTCAAATGCTATTCCACGAGGAGAATTAAATAGTCCATTTGTTGAGCCGGAAGAGCCAAATTGACTTACATAAGTCCCGGAACTATCAAACTTCTGTATTCTTTTATTAACTGTATCTACCACAAATATATTTCCTGCCCCGTCGATTGCAATACATTCAGGAGAAGAGAGAAGGCCATCCGTAGCTCCGTATGATCCGAATTTTGATTGATAGACTTCAGAAGAATTGAATTTCTGTATTCTGTTATTTGTCGTATCGACTACAAGAATATTACCGCTGCTATCTATTGCTATTCCCCTGGGTGAAGCAAAATGACCATTCTCGGATGCTGTAGAGCCATCAGCAGTAATACTTCCGGCAAGAGTAAAAGCACCGGCATAATATATATGAACAGTTCCACCATTTTTAACAGACACTTCAGGCCCGGCATACCCATCGGCCGTAATCTCACCTGTAGCTCCTATGGAGACATTGCCACTGCAGTAAAGATTAATTATTCCACCGTCTCCTATGGCCCCTCCTGAGTTAATAGTGAAAGTCTTTATTTTCCAATCAAAGGCATTATTAAAGCCCATGTCTTTCATTGAAACGACTTTTTGATTATCATAGCCGAAAAAGCCATAGACGTTATTTACAATATTTTCTGCCCGGACTATCCCTTTTGCATTAAGAGAAATAATACCGTTTATAATTGCATTGCCATTAACGATAATATCCCATCTCTGGCATCTGTTTGTTAATCCCCATGTTACTCCGGCATCTATCGTTAAATTTTTGCATCTGGTAACAATAGCAGGACCATCCTCAATACTCTCAATATTTGTATTCACGGTAATATGAATATCCTGAAGGTCATTGCTTTTTTTTGAAAAATTAATATTTGTATCGAGATAGTCAAAAGCAAGTTTTTCAATCTGTTGCATTTTGCATCACTCCATTATTCGAAAGTAACACAGTAAATCTTATCGCTTAATGTTCCGAGAACATAGAGAATATAAGGGTCTATAAAGTAAAGTACTCTTACCTCTCCAGGGCTCAGGTAATCAGAATTATCTGTAGTTATACTAGAACCGCCATAGTAGACATCTCCGCTATTATTTTTACTCGCTCTTATAATTAATATTTTTTTTGAAGAAGATGTTTCTGAAAGTCTCTGTGCTGTTGCAGTGATAGTCACTTTCCAGTTGCTTACACTGTCTATCATGTATTTTGATGTTACTTCTTGAATTGAATGTAATTGCATATTATCGCTCCTTTTTTAAATTATCCTTTCGATGTCACATTATGTACCAGGCAATTATTCGCAAAATAATTACATGGACTTATCGAATCAAGGGAAAGATTATAAGTAATGGTTTTTTGGCATAAAACAAGTTCCTTTGAAATAATTTTTTCTTTGATTATTCCGTCATTGTTAAGCAGATATATGTAGTCATTTATCTGCTGTATCTGTTTATATTTGTTATTTCCCACGTAAAACGGATGATTTTTGGTTACCCTTACTCTTGAATTCTCAGTTTTTAAAACATAATACTCAGTTACTTTTTCACTTTCTTTATTATGAATCAAAAGTTTATTCACTCGACACTGCACAATTTTCTTATTTTTTTCATCGTAACCAAGAACATAATCCCCTTCTTTAATTTTCTCAATTTCTATCTCACCTGTAATAGCTTTTACCATAGTTCCAGCAAGAAAACATGTAGGTATTTCATCGAACAAATCTAATTCTTCTTCAGGTTCCTGCAAGTCACTTTTCCCTATTATTTCCGTAGCTTGTTTATTTCCAATCGGTATATCAAGTAATACTGTTTGACCTTCTGAAAATTTTCTTTCGGTATCAAATGGATGAATACTGACCATACCATTAGACAAATCATACAAATCATTTGTTCGCCTTCTTAGTATAGTAGCTTTATCTATATTTGATTTTTTGTATATCAAATCTTGATTTAATTTTGCAAGTGCCTGAATATCCATTAAGGAATAATCTCCTTTTTTGAAAATCGGCAAGATAAAATCATTTGAGTATCATTACAATTATTATTGAATATTACTCCATCTGTTATTGTCTTACGCGGATTTAAATAAAGAATTGGTATATAAAGATTTATAGGTGTAAGAGGGACTAATTTATAATTCGGAACGATAGAAGGTTCATATTGATTATCTTTTCGAGAATCATATATTGCTTTATGTCCTATTCTTTTCGCATGATCTCTATCGGGAATGCAATTATTTCTTATATTCTGAAGTGAATCTATTTGTCTTTTATCAATTTTATTCTTTAGGAAAGAACTTATGGAATGAATTTTAAAACCTTCATGTAATATTGTTTGCGTTTGTATCCATTTTTCTTCAGTTTGAACTGGAATTGTTTCCGTTATTGTATTTTCTATTACTGTCGGTGTTATTGAACCTCCTCCGGAAGTTGGCTCTTCGATTGGTGGTGTAACAACTGCAGGAGTTACTATTTTTTCAGGAGATGGAGGAGCTTCCGTATATGCAGTCCAGGCAATTCGTATATTTATTTCCCCATCTTTATAAGTATAATAGGTTATTTGCGTGCCTGTAAAAGTCGGATTATATATATGGGGTTCTTGTGATAATAATGTGTAATTATATTTTACTCCCCAGCAAGTTTGACTTCCGTCTGTTTCTGTATCGTATCCACCTGCACCGTTTGCTTTTACCGTCTGAATAAGCCTGCATGAACTTTCAAGTCCTTTCCCGCCTACTTTTGATACAGAAACACTATTTTTTAAAGCTTTTTGACCAAAGAAAAAAGTTTCTTCTTGATTTACTATATCGTTATTTGGATTTGTTTGAAAATTTACTGGATATTCGGGCATAAAAAATTTTATCTTTCGTTAAAGTGGAATAGTATTATTTATATAAATAATATTATCCCATAAAATTACAAATTGATTCCCATCATCGTACAATTCTTTATTAGCATTATATTGTTCTATTGTTTTTGGATATGTAAGGGCAGTAAGGGCAAGTCCACTTCCCATTAATTTACTTAAGGTAAATCCAATTATATCGTTTTTCGCAGGATTTGGTGTATTACTGTATGGATTTAAAATAACAGGAGACCACACGATAGGCGGAGCTGGTTGTGGCGGTATAATCGGTGTAACTGGCGGAGTAGTATCTGCTGCAGGAGTTGCCGGAGGAGTTGCCGGAGTTTGCAATGTGTAAGTATAAGCTGTTACAGTTTCATGAACTACTCGAATCCCATTTATTTTATTGAGATTTAAGATTTTAGGTATCGGATTTTCCTCACGAATAAGAATAGGAGTTAAATTATATTCAGGTTCTGAAATTTCATTTTCAAGAATACAATCTTGAATTCTCAGGGTGAATTTTTCATCCATTATAGCCAAAGCGTTCAGTTCTCTATCTATATATCCATTTGCGTTAACTATAGGATCCCAATTCATTACAGGCATAATCATAAAATTTGCTGGAATTGCATCAAAAATATTTCTTTTTAAAATTTCTATTACCGTAAGGTCTTGGGTCTGTATTGGTGCATAAACTAAAAAATCGGTAAATTGCATATCTACGTTTATGTAATCCTTGGGAATATCTTCCGTTTGAATGTTTATTATTCTTTTTAATAAACCGTTGTCTCCGTTAATGATTTCTTTTGATCCCATTGGGTTTCTTAATACTACTGGAATTTCAAAATTTTCAATAAGATTACTATTTACTGTAACATGCCTTGTGTCTTCATCCAAAGAAAATCCGGAAGTAACCTGCTGGCAATTAATATAAAATTCGCTATTTTTATTTCTATCATAATAAAAATTTGTAAGAGTAATAGAAAGATAAGTATCGTCATCATTTCTCACAAGAGCTTCTTCAAAGCAATACGATGGACATAACTCTTCTCCAGTTTCAGAATCCTTCCAGGAGGGTACTCTGTAAAGATACTCACAAGGACAGTCAATTAATGAGATAGTAAGTAGATCAGTTCCACTTACTCCACCGGGAATTATCACAAACTGAGGGAATAAAATATACCTTATTGCATCATCGCAAATGAAAACCTTTTCTATTGCTATAAATTTTCTTGTATTTCTTTCAGGGCTCCATATACCTTCCTGTATTAAATTCCCAAATTTTGGTTCATCTGGATTTGTATATTTTCCGTCATTATTTTTTAACTGTATTTGGCAGGTAATAGGAGTATCGGCGAACCAGATCATACTTGAAACAGAAATTAAATCTTCATAAGGAACAGGGTAAGCTTCTCCAATATCAGGACAAACAATATAAACATTATCTGCGAATGTTGCTTGTAATTCTTCTGGAGAAGAAACTTCCATAGTTTTAAAACTGGGAAGATAATTTCCTTTGATAAAATTACACTTCATCTGAATATATCCGAATTCTGGAAGTTCTGTTTTTGCAAAATCTACATATAAAGGTATATTATTCCGACTCTCGGCTCTATTTGTAAAATTACAATATCCGAGAAGATAATCAGAACCTACAAGATTTGTGAAATTGCAATGCATTATTATCCCTGATAAAGTTTCAGGCATTTTATACACCTACATAATAAGAATTTATTGCCGCCGAATTTGAATTTAAATTAATATCATGCGGCGGTGCGACTCTAATGTAATGTGCTGCTACAACCCCGGCATTTAAATTACCAAGTAATAGATCTGAATTTTGGTAATCTCCAGGATCGTCTCCATCCGGAAGAGCATAATCTAAATGTTTCAGCATTTCTGTTATTTGAATAGTTGTACTCATGGCCGAAGTTATTCCGGGATTAAACCTTAAATCCATACCCTGAATAACATAATAATGAGGAGTTGACCCATCTGGCAGTATATACGTAGCTTCCCCTGGCGTTCCACCATCTATTGTTACCTGAAGTTGATTAGAAGCAAGATAAGTTAATACATAAGTATGAGCCTGTGGAAGTTTATACTGGTAAGCTGCTACAAGTTCATCACCTGCTCCTCTCGGATCTGAATTAAAGGATACTTTCCCTTTATTGCAATAAATAAAGACCTGGGAAGAAATAGGAGTATATTCAGGCACGGAAGATTTTATATAAAAAGTAGGCTGGCCGAAAAGAAAATGGTAAGGGAAAGAAAAAAATCCACAAGGTTGATAATCTCCTACTGCTGGAGTTGTTACACCAGTACATCCTATTATTAACCAAAACATTTTTTCAGGAGTATAATGACCTGGTTCTATTTCGCAGTTATTTTTTTTCCAGAGAGATTGAGTTACTGAACCTAAAAAGAGATTACCTGAACCAGTTAAATTCGAAGTTCCATCTGTAGAATCCACAGGTAAATCAGCCCACGCAGAGCCACTAAATATTTTCTTATAAAGGCCAGTATAGCTTCCAGGCGTTGCAAGAGTAAATTTTATAGCTCTTAAAATATCATTAAATCCAACACAAAGAATTTCAGAGGGAGAAGTAGGAAAATTTATTGAACTTCCTGTTTGTTCTACAAATACAGTCCCATTCCAAGTATAACATTTTTCTTTTGCTGTTATTTCAGTCAACACAGCATCAGCACTTTCTTTTGCTACAACAGTAGTTTGAAAATTTCCGTTTACATCCCTCCTTATTATTGCTGCAGATTTTAAAGGGAAACTTCCCGAAGGAGAATTTGTAAATCCATTGTTTTTTGGTGCAGGCCAATATCGAGCGTAAATATCGGTTACAATACGAGATAAATCATTTAAGCATCCGAATTTATGACTTTCTTCCTGTCCTCCATCTATATCCCCAAAATTATAAGTTTGCAAAGGTGTTACTTGATCTTCATCTGTTAAAACTAAATAATTACTCATATTTGTTCTCCTTTAAATTGTTAACTTAAAACTATATCTAACATCTGTAGGTTCATTTGGATTTGTAATGTTAATACCTCCACCCATTACAAAAGTGGAATCAGGCGAAGAAATACTCCCTGTGTATAAAGTTTTACCGATAGGATCGTATAATTTTACTTTTCCTTCTTTAATTAAAGCTTCTATTTCAAGATATTTTTCTTTTGCGCAAAAACCAGATATTGTGTAATCAGATCCAGTGTTATCAGCTCCACGGTCATCTATTGTTGTAATAGGCTTTACAAGTTTTATCCCATCGAAGCCCCATGCAGAAGTATAAGTTTTAACGAATTTCTTAATCTTCGGTGAAACCGGGTAAGTATCAGGAGGAAGATCTAAAGTTACCTTATTCGCGTTATTCAAATCTGTGAAATACCATTCATTACTCATCGAGATTTCTCCATTATATTAAGTTAATATTAAATTATTGTATCCAGGATAAGAGGAAACATTAGCCTGTAAATCACTGGCAGAGCGTTGAATTGCCGGGCTTGCCGGAACATTATTACCAATACTATAATTATTATTTATCACAGTTCCGCCTGTGCCTTGCCCATATCCAAAACCATTCGCACCTCGATCCCATCCTTGAGAGCTTCTACTCGCGCCATAGTTATCATTAATTGAAGATGGAATTGTTACTTTACTTTGAGAATTAAAATAATTAGCTATTTCTTTATCTTTGTCCGTCAAATTTCCCCTACCAACTCCGTAACCTTCGCCTACCATAGAGTTTTTCACCGCATTAGAGTAATCATCAAAATGACCATATCCGCCTTCAGGAGCAGAACTAAGGAGACCTGAAAAGGCTTCTTCTACGCTCATGAAATTTCCAGTGCTTCCGTATGGATTTTGTCCGGCCGTAATATTACCAATATTTGACATAGTTTTTGTTAGTTCCGTAGCTTGTTTATTTGTTTCCTGAAGTCCTGCGTTCATTTTGTTTACTGAATTTGTTGCATTATTTGTAGCGGAAGAAAAACCATCTATATTTGTTTTTATTTCAGATGTTGTTTTTTTTGTAGAATCTAATATTTGATTATAGGCTTTTACTTTTGTTTTTTCTTCTTCCGATAGACTTGGATATCCTGATGTTCTGGCTTTTTCTAAAATAGGAGTTATATAGGTATCCCAGGCTTTTTTATAAGCTTGCTTGTAATTATCTACTTCTTTTTCTGCCGCTTCTTTTGATATAAGCCCTCTTTTTACAAGTACATCTTCATAAGCCTGAAGATTTGCTATTTCTTGATTGTAAAGCTGTATAGATTTATTTAAAAGTCCAGCATATTCATTATTTAATGCCTCCAGGGCAGATTTATCTTTAAGGTAAGTGCTTAAAATTTCTCTCTCCTTATCTGACAAATACTGCCCTGTTTCCAATTTTGCCTTTAGCTGTTCTCCTTGGACTGCCTCAGAATCTACAAGACCTTGCTGAATAGAAACTTTATAATTCAAAAGGTCAATTTCTTTCTGATAATTTTGCAAAGAAGTAGCTTTGCTATCTCCTATTTTCAATTCGCTTTTATATATTTCTTCGTATAAAGAAAGCTCTTCTCTTACTGCATTTTTCCTATCAGCTTCAATAGCTTTTTGTTCTCGTATCTGTTCTTTTTCATATTCTGCTGCTAATTTTCTCCGTTCTTTTTCTTGTTTTTCTGCCTCTTGATCTGCTTTTTTCTGTTCGGTTATTCGTTTATTCTGTATAGTTTTTAATTCTTCTGAATAAGAATTTTCTAATTGCAACCAGAGTTTCTTATTATTTTGTTCTGTTATTCCATACTCGGTTTCATATTGTTTAATGGCAGTGAAATAGTCTTGCTGTGTTATTTCTCCATCCCTGAGAGAAATTTTTAAATCTTTAAGGAATAAATTAAGATTATTTTGCCTTTCCGATTGAAGTCTCTTCTCTTCTTGTAGTGCTTTTGTAGCATTTTGTTTTTTTCCTGTTTCTATTTTCTCTTCTGTAGTTGCAATCTCTTTATCAATTTCAAGAATTTGCATCTCAGTTAATTGATATTGCTGTTTAAAATTTTCCAAATTTGCAATTTGATCACTGTAATTCTGTTTTTTTGTATCTGTTAAAAGCCCCTGTCTTTTTAATTCTTCTTGTAAATCTTGCTCTAAAATAGGGCTTCCTATTCCCTGGCCTGCAGAGGCTTTGCCTTTTGCTATGTATGCATCCGTAGCATCATATATACCCTGTTTCTCTTCCCGTAATTTATCTATTATACTTTGCTCGTTATTTACAACTTCCTTTTGTGCCGCTAATTGGCCTTCGTAAACTTTTAATTTCGGATCCCCATAATAAGTATTGTCTATTAATTCTTTTAATCGTGCCTCTTCTTTCAAAGCCTCCTCTTTTTTCCTTTGATGAGTTTGTTCTTCCGTGGCGAGAGCTTTTGTGAGGTCAATTAACTTTTTCTGCCCATTTTCCTCATTTAAAATATTTTCAAAACCTTTTGCTCTCGCCTGGTTATAAGCCTCCTGGGCAGAAGTAATTCCAGGAAAATCGGTTTTTAATTTTTCTATAGCTTTTGCCTGGGCATCCAAGGCATTTTCCATATCTTTTTTAGGAAGTTCTTCAACAGCTTTTTTGTAATCATAAGTCCATTTTACAAGTAATAATCCCGCCGCCACAGCCGCAGAAATCAATACAGGGATAACTGCAATTGTAGCGGCAAAAGTAGCAATCTCTACTCCTATTGCCGTAAAAGTAGCTCCAAGGCCAGTCCATATTACTCCGAGTCCAGCCGCCGCAGTAGAAGCTCCCGTAAATGTAACTATTAAACTTCCAATACTCGCAATAGTAGAAGCTATATAAAGACCTGCTCCAACAAGCGCTCCACCTATAGCAGTTACGCCAATAACAACTGCACTCGCAGAAATAGCAAGTTTTTTATTTTCTTCAGCCCATGAATTGTAATATTTTATTATATCTACTATAGTTTTATTTAAAGTTATCATTAATGGAATTAATTCTTTGCCAACTTCCTTTCTTAAATCCCCTGTAATTTTATTGTATTCCATAGTAGATTTTGTTAATTCTGTATATTCACCCCTTTGTTCTTTCATCCAGGCAATAACAGCCTGTTTTGTTTTTAAATCATCTTTATCGAGTTCCCCAGAGGATAAAACTACAGCGCCATATTCAGCTAAAACTTCTTTTGTTGCTCCATACTGAGAGGCTAATTGCTGTAATCCGCCTCTCACTCCTGAAAGAGATTTTATTACTACATCAGAAGGGGTTGTTATGTTTTCTTGATGTGACTGTGCAAATTGAGCTAAAACAGGAAGAGTTTCCTTAATATCAACTTTGAATTTAACCATTTCAGCGCCGACTTTGATAATATCGTCATCATCAAGTAATGGCGCACTATCTGAAAATTCTTTTATTTGCTTTAAAGCTTGCTCTGCTTCGCCTGTAGATTTTGTAAGATTTTTAATTTCTTGTTCAAAGTGTTTACCCTCTTCGGCTTCACTTATAAAGTCCTTTCCGAGTTCTGTTAATCTTTCTGAAATTTGAACAAAAGACTCTCCGATTTCCTTTAATTTATCTATAGTGGCTCCATCAGCTATTTTTTTTAAATTTTCTGCCGCTTCTTTACCAGCTATTCCTGTATCTTTTAAAATTACTTCAGATGTTGAAAGTTCTCCACCCATCTGATTTAGTTTGCCACTAAGTTCGGTAGAAGTTTTTTCTACTTGCCGAATAGTATCATTCCATTCTTTGGTAACTTTCTCGGTTTCAGTGATAGCTTTATCCATTTGATTTAATTGAGTCACTAAAGATTGAATTTCTGATTTTACTTTAGGATCGGGGCTTGTCTTCGAAAGAGTTTCAAGGTTTGCTTTAATTTTTTCTAATTCAGCTTTTGCTTGCGCTGCATCTATATCTATTTGTAAAGATAATGCCATGTTTGACATTTAATTCATCACCCCCTGAAATTTTAATTTCTTTAAATCATCTAATGAGATAGGAGGTTTTTCCCCTGTTTCTAAATTTCCAAAATCAGAGAGAGAAGATTTATCTTTCCCATTATAAAGTTTGAAATTTAAATCGTTTAAGGCATGAAATAATTCATAAATAGATTGACGAGAGTAAGTATTTACAACTTCGTTAAAACTTCCAATATTATCTCTATTCAAAAGAAAAATTCTATCGGTAAAACTTATCTTAATTGACTTTCCAGAATAATGTTTTATTGGAAGTGAAACAGGTGAATTTATTCGTTTACATGCCTCTAAAATTAAATTTTTATCATTTTCCGTAAGACGTTCTAATTCTTTGAATTTATCAGTAAATGAGTTATAAATATCTAAATCATCAGCAATAAACGCTTGCGGGTAAAGAATAAAGGAAACTCGAATATTTATATTTTTATAAGCTATTTTACTAATATAATAAAATTCTTGATAATAAGTAAATTCTTTTACCATGAAGAATTTTACAGAGGTTTGCACTCCTTCTGTTCTTAAGATTATATTAGGTTCAAAAATTTCTTTCATAATATTCGAGCTTCCCTTTCATTTTTAAGCTGCAGTCGATTCTACGTCTTTAAGTTCCCATCCGAGAGGATAATCTGGAGTATCTGGATTATCTAGAGCTGTAATAGTTATTCCGAGCGACCATACTCCAGCTGCTGCAGTTTTTATTCCGGTAGAAGATACTTCTGCTTTTGGAATATAGAACCACCGACGTTTATTCGTATTTACATCTATTCCGGTTATTAAAACAGAACCCGTCCATGAAACGAAACCAGTTTGTTTAAGCGGAACAATTTCACAAGCTAGAGGAATAGCTTTATATTTTGCAAGTATCTGCATTCTATCGGTAGTAGTAAAAGCACCTCCGGGAAGGGCAAATAGTTCTCCCTGGGAAGCTCCTATATAATAGTCTGTACCACTTACGCCAATAATCCAGGCCTTACATGTCCAGACTGCTGTGCCATCCGAGGTAGTTCCATCTGGAGTGCTGCCCCATGGAGAAGGTTCTGTTGCTCCGGACGTTCCAGACGTACTGCATATATAATAATAATCCCCTGGAGTTGTCGGTTCTATTATATCGCCGACATTAAAAACAGTTAAAGCGGTCCATGGTTTTACAGGGCTTCCAGGATAAACTTTCAAAACAGGCACATCTGTTGCCATTTTTATTCCCTTATGGGCAAATCTTGCTCTATTCCATGAAAGTCCTCTACCGGGTCTTAATTGTAATAATTGCTGATCCTCTGCTGCATCTTCCCAGAAACGATCATATTCCGTCAATCCATCCCATATTTCTCTTAAAGCTTTTGAAACTCCCATTCCGAAACATAAATTCTTGGAAGTGAATTCAAGGGCTTCTGTCTTCGCATCCCATTGTAATTCCTGAATGAAGGTTTTTCTTAAAGTCTTTGGGACTCCAGTTTTTAGCTCAAACATTGGTAAAGAGTCTGTAATTGTTACAGCACCCTGGAATAGTCCAACTGGATCAGCACTGGAAATTATATAATTTCCGCTTCCATCTGTAGTTAAAACCACATCTGTAAATATTTGAACATTTTCTTCAACTATTTGATTAGCATCAAACTCATTTTCATAAGGATTATTCAAAGAATTCACCTCCTATTAATTTTTGTAAAATATAATCTTTCCGAATTCATAATCAGGATTGTTTGTATCCTGCAAGGGTTTACCTGAAAATTTTATAGTAGATCTCTTCCCGGCTTCGTTCATTGCAATAGTGCAATTCCCGGAAGGTTGAAATAATCCATATTCAATAGCAAATAATTCTCCAGTTGACTTATTGGTAAAAAGAAATTCAAAATCACACTGTTCAAGAATAAAGCTATCAGGATCGTTATAAAGTAGCTGCCATTTTATAGGAGTAAACTTATTGATAACCTTTAATGTATCAGTATCTCCTATATCCCCATCTGGATTTTGAACTATTTTCCCGGTTACGAGGTCAAACCAGTAATCATCACCGATGGTATATTTAGTAAGTAAATCTGATTTATATACAATAATATCAGTATTGGCTTTGAAGTTATACCCCGTAAGTTGAGCATAATTCATATCAGTAGCATCGTTGTAAGCTTTCATTGTTTCAGATTCTACTGGATAAGCAACACATGTAAGTGTTAAATCTCCATCAGTTACGGTTTCTCCCGGTGTTGTCGGATAAGTTGGAGGAGCTATTCCAGATTTATAAGGACTTGAACCTACATTTGTAATTTTATATAAACACCCATTTAATGTTGCTGGCTCAATATAAGAATTTAAAGCATAAACAGTTTCGTTTGCTCTTGTTACATAAGTTAACCAGTAGGTTGTATTTACAGTATCTTCTACGTTATGGATTGTATTATTTCTAATACCTCTTGCAAGTAAAACATTTTTCAAATCACTCTGAAGTAAATCTGCTTCAAAAGATCCACCGAGTTCATCAATAAACTGTTTTATAATCCTTAAAGGATTTTTTGCTTTTTGCGATGATTTTGTTACTATAAAATTTGCTACAGCATTTTCACAGTAACCAATACCACTGCCGCCACACTTGATATTATCAGGCATACCGTAAAAAGCATTATTTGCGTTTATATTCGCCTGGCTCGGATTGATAGGCATAAAATCACCCCTTTAATAAATAATATGAAATGAAAGAGGAATAAACTTTGAAATAAAAAAGTTTTCCCCGTCTTCTTTTTGTTTGAAATTTCCTTGTTGTACTGCACCTATTTCAAATTGTCTTAAATGGATATTTGTTCCGGATATAACAGGTGTTGGTGTCGCAAAAAGTATATCCAGAATATATCCTGTGTCATCTATATATCTATCTAAATCTCTTCCCGCATCAACTAACCCTTGTCCCATATCTAAGGCCATTACAGCAACAACTAATCGGCCTTGATAAATTCTTTTAAATCCAACATTCATTCTTTCTCTATTTATTGTAAAATCAAAACACATTGCAGGAAATCTATTTATAAATCCTTCCTGGAATACTAATTGAGAGTTACCTTCAAAAAGAGGCATGAAAACATTATCAAATATAGTAAATTCAGATAAAACCGTTTGATTTTCGAGATATTCTGTTAAAGTATCTATTACGGCATTAAACATTACCAAATAACCTCTTTATGAAGTCTATTAAAATTTGTTGAAATATTTTTTCATCTGTTTCTGTAATTCCAATCATTTCTCTTGATACTACATGTATCATTTTGGTATAAGCAGTGGCGAAGGCTCTTTTTGTGAATTTACCTTTATTTTTTCCAGAAGTTATTTTCTGATTTTTTTTACGAATAACTGTTATCGTAGTATCGCCACCGAACTGATGAAGTTTACCGTAATCAACGTTAGTCCCGAATTCAAGAGAATTATCTGTAACGGTTAAAGTAAAAGAATTTCTTAATCTGCCAGTATCCGAAAGAACCATATAGTAACCATATCTTCCTTGAGCACTGCCTTTACCAATCTTATTTAATCTACTTAATGGCCATTCTCCACCGGGAGCTTTTTTATTTTTTACTTTAAATAAATCTCTCCATGGTTCCCCATCTGGAGATTGTTCTTTTTGAAAATTTAAAGAAGTACTTCTCAGGAGCCTGGTTCCCATTGCATAAAGAGGCTCTTTAAAGTTTAAAACAGGATTAATATTAATATTTCCAGAAATTCCATAAGTAACTCCTACCACCACAAATACCCCCCATAGCCGTATTCTTCTATATATGATTTTGAATTACTTGATAAAGGTTCATTGGGTTCGTTTTCATTAGATAACCTACGTTTAATTTGTGCTTCAACCAAGTCATATTTGTTAGCAAAACTATTAGAAATTACTCTCTGGCCAAGGCTATAAAGTGTCAAGTCTCTCCACCAATTTTTTATTTCTGCCGCGGTAATATAAAAAGTATTATCTTCTTCCAATACATCAATATTAATAAACGATTTTAAAATCATTTCGGCATCATCAATGCACCCCTGAATAACTTCTGTATTAATAACACCAGTTTTTTCATCATCAGTTAATTTTAAAATAACTGACGAAGGATATTTATTCGTTATGTCGGATGGTGATAAAGTTACATTTATAGCCATGTTTTATTACCAAAAAGGGGAAGAATAAAATTACTCTTCCCCTTTACCCTTTTTAAAAATTAAGAGTTTGAGCCAACCGTGAGAATGCCTATACCCCTTATATCTTTCGTAATAGGTATAGGATTGGTCTCCAGGAGAACCATTTGAGCTGAAGGATCTTTTTCTACCCAGGATTTAGAGAAGAAATCAATCTGAGCAAAAGCTGCTCCTGCGTTATAAGCTCCGACAGCTTCAATATCATCAACTGCTCCGTAATCAATTCTCTTGTTATTATTTTTCATATTATCAAGAATTACGGTATAAGCAGGTAAATGAGGCTGACTATAATATGGAGATTTACGATCGCTTACGGTTCTGTCATTTACATAACACTCGCGCCCCATAATTGTAGCAACATATCCAGTTTCAGGATTTGGCTGAATTATACCCATATTGATGTTGAATTTATTGAAGTATTCTTTCACATCGCTATGATAAAAGAAAGCGTCCCATGCGTAAGAGTCAAAAATCCATGTATCCGGATATCCTGTCCCTGAGTTTTGCGAAATATAAGTTCCGAACCCTGCGAGGTCAGCAAGGGGATGAGAGCCGTTAGAGGCCCATAGTTTATTACACATTCTTGGATGAGGGGGAGTTGCTCCACCCAGGGTATATTTATTCCCCGCAGGCATCTGATAGTTTATTTCTTCTTTAACCGTATCGCCCAAAATAGGAATTTTGCCAGTGCTCATCATCTGAGCACACATCCACTCTACTGTATTAAATACGTTGATTTTCATCTGCATAAGAAAATCATTTATATCTGATGCCATTTTTTGCATAAGATTTGCTGTCATATATATCCCTGGATTTGCTGGACTTGCTTTAAATAAATTATATCCGGTATAAGGTAAAATTGTTCGTATATGTCCAGGCATATAAAATTTACTATTTTCCGATGGAGCACTTACAGGAGTTGCTTTAGAACCCCTGGCAGAGAAAGGAGCCATGCCGAGTTCAAAAAGCATTTCAAATATATTTACAGCAAGAGCTGCATGAGTTTTTCCCTGTTTAAAAAACCTTCCAGTAAACATATTTAAAGGCATTGGAATTTGTCTGAGGGCTTCAGTTAAAGCCACTGTCGCAAAAGGATCTACTCCTGGATTTGCTGAAAAAGCTGAACCTAACATCTATTATCACCTTCCTTTACTTTATTAATATCTAGTTTCGAGATTTAAACCGTGTTTTCTGAAATACATTTCCTGCTCTACATCTGTGTTATCAATTGCAGGTGTTAACTTGGCTGGATCGAGATTAGCTTTTGTATATACACACCCGGGCTTATCTTCATCAGTCGCATCCACATCGTTTACAAGCACACCAACATCATGGATATCCATTGGAACTGTTTTATTAAAATGTTGATAAGAAGCTAATTTTAATGTATCAGTTGTAACCATGGCTCCTGTGGTATTAACATGCATATTGCCACTTGAATAATCTATTTTTCCATCGGCAGCCTGGTTCCCGGAAATATCATATAAAAGACCATCTGTGTTGTCATGTAATGTAGCTGTAACACCCTGAACAGTTACTTCTGCGATTACACTACCGGGTATAGCCGGAATTGAAGCCATACATGCTTTTACTTCTGTTACTCCATTTGGATTTGCTGGATTTGTAGTTAAAGTTATATCTTCTGAGGTTACGGGAGTAGCATATTTTATATGTTTCCCTGAAGATTTTTCTCTGGCAACTACCTGACCTCTGGAAAGAGCACCTTCACCAGATTTTATTGTTACATCTTTTGTTTGCAAATCTGAAGTTATACGAGTTAAAATATCATTGGGATCATAACTGAATACTGCAGGATTAGACATTTATTTATTACACCTCCTCTTATTTTTTCGCATCTGCTCTTTTTTGAGCATCAGAAATTAACATTCTATTGTACTGCTGCTGTGGGTCAATAATTTCTGAATGCATACTATCACCGAGCTGTATAATTGGGACTTTATTTTCTTTTGGATAAAGCCTTGCCTGTTGCATACATGCCTCAAGCATTGTATATTCTTGAATTTTCTTTTCATCGTTTTCCAATTTTACTTTTAAGTTGTAGTTATCTTCGGCCATTTTAAGATTGGAATCTATGATGGGTTTAGGAATACCTTCAAGCATTAATGTTTTTCTGGCATTCTCAAGAGATAACTTTTTATAATTGTCAGCCAGTTCAAGCATTATCTTTCTATCTTCCTGTATCTGATTTTCAAGTTTTACGAATTTTTCATCAGTCTCTGCCACGGTATCATTACCTCCTTTATTTTCTAAACTTATTTTTTCCTTATCTTCAGGAAGTTTCGTAGTTTCTTTATTATCAGCTTCAAGGTCCATTTTATCTTTTCCACCTCCACACATTTCTTCTTTATTTTCTACTGCTTCAGGTTCAGCAGGAGTTTCCTGATTTTTTTCAATATGCTTTTTGATCATATCTTTGACTGGCTCATAAAGTCCCTTAATTAATTTTATTCCTATTTTTCCCTTAAATGTTTCATCATTACTCAGGTGAGTAGAAATAGCATCCAGAGTTTCAAGAAGTTCTTTAGGGTCTCTAAAAGAAAGTTTTTTTATCTCCGGTATAGGCGCACCAGGTAAAGTATTATTACCATCCTCATTAATAGGAGGAGTTACGTTTTCTAATATCCCTGAAACTTTTTCAGCCATATTTTTACCACTCTCCAATTCTATTAAAAATTTATCTACACAAAACGGATCATTCGTGCAAGCTCCACCAGCTAAAGTGGGACCATTATTGTTATAATCTCTGTAAAATTCAGGAGAAAGAAAGCGAAGTTTTTTGTCTTTTTGAGTTGCCTCGTATCCTTCAGGAGTATAGGCAGGTAAATAATCAATAGATTGTGGTATATTATTTTCATCTCTATTAACTCTTATATCTTGTATCCAGAGCATTGCCTCGCCTGGCTTATGATTTTTATTAAACCATAAAGGACGGCCTAAATTATTATTACGAAAATTTTTTTCAAAACTCTCAATCATTTCTGGGGTAAAACTTACTTCACCGTAAGTAGGATGAATGCCGGCAGTTCCGACACGTGGAATATAAGGTTTCCAGTCTCCAAGTATAAGACCATTTTGATCTGGCTTCTTTGGGGTTTCAAGTTCTATTAAATATGGAAACTGTATTGGTTTCATTTTACCATTTCTCCTGAAATGTTATTCAAGAAATACGGCAAAAAAAGAAATACGGGAAAGTTTTTGCCGTATTTCTTTTTATTTAATTATTTATAGTAAGATCTTAACTTTAATATAAATGATTCCAAGCAATTGTCAAGTTTTTTTTAAACTTCTTGTACTTTTAAATACAGTATGTTATAATTATTTAATTAAGAGGTGATAATACATGCTACTACAACTCTTGGAAAGATTAAAAAATGAAGGGATATATATAATTATCAAATTATGGAAATTATCAAACATAAAAACGATTTAATTAATTACAAATACGAAGGATTAATATTACCCGGCACGCCAATGGAACAAAAATTTAATTTAAAAAATGAAAAACCTCTTATTGAAGAGAGTTGGATAGATAAAAAAGCTAAAGAACTCGCTTCCATTATGAATGTTTCCGAAGGATGCGCCAGGGGCCATATACTGGAAGCTATGAGAGAGCATAGCAAAAAAAGAAAAAGAAAAATGGAAAGAAAGATTATCTAATTCCTACTAAAACCAAATCCTTCCATAACTGATTCCAAACCTGCAGGAATGACATCAATTTTATTTTCAAGACCTTCCTCAATTATATCGTATTTTGATACAGGTATGACCGTGCTCCGACATTGATAATGTAATGAAGGAGTATTACCGTTCCACCATGGATTATTCAATCTGGCTATAATTCCATGCCTATCTTCACAAATTTTTGTAGTTCTTCCATCCATAATAGAACTGAATTGCGCTGCTACTATAAAGCCTCCTACTTCGGAACTGGAAAAACTTTCCATTCTGCTTTTTGACATGGTATTACTGGTTTCTGTTCGCGCTATATTTGTTAATCTCCAGTCAGAGAAAGAAGGAAGGGTATCTTCAATACTATATTTTATATCAGGAATAGAAAGACCTGTTTCTATTCCTTTATAAATTTTACCTTTAACTTTTTGAAGTAAATCCTGGTCGAGAACCCCTTTTAATTTTAAAGAATATCCGGAATAAAATTTTAATGCTTTATATGGTAATACGGAAAACTTCTTTACTTTCTCTTTATCTTTTGAATTTAAAGCAGTAGTGAAAGTATCTATAATTCCATTTAAAACATTATCTACTATATCTATATTTTCAAGTAAAACTTTTTGGTTTTTTCTTTCATAATATTGCTTTAATTCAAGTGTTTCTATTAATCCTGTTACTCTTCCTGCCCTATAAGAATTTACAAGAAGATTATAAACAGGTTCGCGATAACCTTTTAAGTCTATTTTTAAAGAATTGATTTTATTAATTCTTCCTGTATCTAATATTCTATTTACTTCCAAAAGAAATTTTTCATTCTCTTTTAAAATAACAGGCTTTGTAGAAGTAAGAAAAGCTTCTTCTATGTCAGTATAAGCTCTTTTTATCCTTGATATAACTTTAGGCGATTGACGTAAGCTCATTATTGTTGTCCTTTATCTTTTTTATTTTGTTCGATAGCTCGCTCTATATCAATAAATTTTCTATCGAATAAATCAGCCATAAGATTTCCCTGGTAATCTTCTATATCTCCAAGTAATTCATGTATGTTGTAAAAACTTTTATGTATTATCTTATTTACTTCAGGTGTACAGGAAAATGGCTGTTTATTTATATTATCCAATTCAATCCTGATTTTATCTGTTATTTCACGTATGTCATTCATATTTATTTACCTATTAAACCTCTATTTTACATCCAAATCTATCTCTTAACCCCAAATGATATTCTAATAATATTTTACTGTCAGCATTAAGTTTTATAATATCCTTATTCTTTTCGTACCAGTTAATTACATCATTTTTTCCAGTTATAGCGATTCCCGCTCCTATCCAGTCAGCTATCATTTCCTTTATATATTTCTCAGGTATTTCAATGCAATTTTTACTACCATTATCATTCTGTAAAATCCAGAATTGCCAGTGATGAGGGTTTCTATGAATATGTTTTAACCATGCAAAATTAAAAGCGTTATTTACAGTTTCTTTTGTTTTTATTCCGTAAATTATAGACTTATCCGGGAATTGTTTAAAATTATAGAACTTATCCAGATAAGGAAAAAACTCATCTGGAAGTATTTTTGATATATCATGGGTTATACCTTGTAAATAAAGACCTCTTTTAAAGCACTCTACCATGACATAATATTTATGAATTATTAAGTATTTTATATATTTTAAAGCATTAAACATTTACTTTCTCCTCAGATTTTATCTCTTGTATTTCTACCGATGGCTCTATCTCTTCTGGTAAAGGATTAACAGGCATAACAGGTGTTTGTCTCTCAGGGAAATCCATGTCTTTCCGCATCCATGCATTATCTTCAACTGGATCGAGTAATCCCATATTAACTGCAGAAAAAAACATATTCATCATTTTCATTCTGTCATCTATACTTTGAGTTTTATCTTCTCTGAATTCGCCATAACTCTCTTGTTCTCCAAAATTATATTCTATTAATCTTCTGATCCACTGCCCAAGTATTACATTTCTGCAGAATTCTTGAGCAATTTGAGAACAAGTCAGGTCAAACATTTGGAAATGAATATCGCCAAGAGCATATGATCCGCCTTTTTCCCCAGATTCTAATAAAGGCGGAAGGAAGTAAACCCTATAAATCATTTTATTCTGAAAATCTATAGAGTCTTTATATTCCATACTTCCATTTCTGGTATTTTTTTCAAGAAGCTGTACCTCTTCATCTTTATGAATAACAAATATATTATTATAAACCCATTTTACAAGAGAATTAAACAACTTTCTTGCACTCTGGGCAGTTTTTCCTATGATGGTAGGTATAGTAAATTTTTCAAGATAGATATCCCACATTCTTATAGCTTTTTTCTTTAAATCGTAATAATCTTCTACCAGATTCCCTCGCCCATAACCGTAGACATTGCACATATCCCCATGCGTATAGATTATAAAATTTTTCGCGGATAGTTCATTGTAATTCGGGAAAAAGAGAATTTTACTGATAAATTCTTTTCCCCTATCATTTTTCGCTACAGTAAAATTTATCTCAGGGCTGTTATAATTCACTATCCAGCCCCACAAATAATTATCTTTTACAATATCAAAAGTGGTTTGAGCCACAGACCATCCATAAAAAATTCCCTTAGCAAGAATATCTCTTGCATTTTGATAAAAATCACCCTCTACATGCTCAAAACTCTTATTTACCAGTTCGACAATTTTAGGGTTATCGTGGTGATACCCCTTAAGGTTGATTTTTTTCATGACCGCATAAGTTAAGAAATCAGAGGCATTCATTACTGTATCATCTGTGCTCATATACATCAATTTTTGAAGAGGAGATCTTCTTCTATATACAATTCTATCTTCCGGCCAAAAAGCTTTAACTTCAGACCATGGAGCAGCTCCTGAAAGACCCAGAATATTACTGCCTTCCTGATTTGTATCTGCCTCTATTTTTTTATCTGGAATTTTCTGTGCTTTATTGAGACCTGCAAAATCTAATATTTTACCTATAGCGAACATTTATATCACTCCTTAATAATTACATCTACCTGAAAATACAAAATCTTCTTCTTCCTGAGAAGCTTCTTTTTGACCTGGATATTGTGTTTCTATTTCAGACACGTGTTCAAGACAATTACCTGATAAAGGATCTGAATCCGAATGCCCTCTTAATTTATTTAAAGCTTGCGTCATCGCGTCAACCTGATCTTTAAATTTTCCGAGAGGAAAAGCAGCGCATTCGTCTACAAAATCAGCTATTTGTGGATCAAGAGATGAATCCGGTATATAAACATTTCCAGATTCTATGTCACCGCTCACGGCATGAGCTCTGGCGATCTTACTTCCTTCCGGTTCTACGGGTATAAGTCCAGAAATTTTATCTTTCAAAGTTGCTATTACAGCCGGGCCATTTGCTTTATCTTCTATATATTTGCGATATGTTTTAGTCCATTTTGCAGATAAATTTACGATTGCCCTCACGGTCGTAGGGAAATCCATTTTATCTTTTACTCGCGCAAGTAAATATTTATTAGCTCCTATGCGGCCCCATACCTGGCCGCTTACATAACTTGAAGTAATTGTATCTTTAAAAGCACAATCCCATGACTGAATTAATTCGTCGAATTTATCCGGCATTCTTTTGTAATATTTCCACCAGCCGCGTTTTAAGATACTTCCCTCCGGAGGAGATGGTTTCTGTTGGAAAAGAGCGTTAAATAAATAAGTTCCTATAGTTTTCTTTATTTTTAATAACTTTTCTTTACTTCTTTTTTGAGGAAATAAAGCCTCACCTATTTGACGCGGATCTTCCGGATGAGTGTATTTATCTTTTCCATCAAAGATTGCCGGAAAACTTATAATTTTCCATTGTTCTGCTTCTGGATCTTCTTCCATTTGCTTTATAAGTCTACCGGCAAGATCATCTTGATGCCACCTAGTCATTATAATAATTATTTTATCGTATATTCCTTTTACTTCATCATTTTCTCCTCGGGTATAAAAAGTAGAAGTATACCACTCCCATACAGCTTCCCTTACTGTCGCGGAGTTTGCTTCTTTCCAGTTTTTAAATGGATCGTCTATAATTCCAATATTAAACCCCATTCCAGTAATTCCGCCTCCGATGCCTGAACTCCTATAAGCTCCATTGTAATCAACTATTTCAAATATATCGGAATTTCGCAGATAACTCCCTTTGGCTACAGTTCTGATATTGGAACCGAATAGTTTTGTTTCGGAGAACACGTTACTATATTCAGAATTATCTATTATCTTTTGAACGTCCCTATTGTTTCTTTGTGCTAAATCCGCAGAATAAGAAGTGGCAATAATATTTAAATTTGGATTTTTCCCAAAAGCATAAGCTGGAAGTCTCCTGGAAACAAGTTCTGTTTTACCATCTCGAGGAGGCATAAAAATCATAAGACGGTTAAAATTCGGATTAACAAGAAAATCATCAAGAGTTCTGCAGATAAGTTCATTATGCCAGTTCAATTTATAATTTGGCTTTGTATATAACGTAAATTCAAGTAAACTTTTACGGGCTTTTTCCTGTTTTATGTCTTCTTTAGTTGTCGTTATTTCCAGCTTTTTCAACAATTCCTTCAAGAACGTTCAGCTCCTCTATTGTTAACTTCGAAAGGTCTAAAGAAGGTTTCACTTCTACTTTCCCAGAATGTTCAATTTTTTCTTTAAGTAATCCGAGATGTTTAAATAAAGTAATAAGCATTTCATTTTTATTATGAAGTTTTAAGGAAAGGCTTCCGTCTTTACCCTCTCTAATTTCCGATATCGCCGGTATTACTTCAGAGTTTACTTCTGCAGTGTCTTTAATTCTAACCTTTCCATTTACAACTTCCAGATAATCCGTAATTTTTGAAAAAGCTATAATAGAAGCTTCTTTTAATACTCTATCTGCTGTTATTTCTGTACGTTCTTGTCGGGCCTTTATTTTTTCCTGTATAGCTTCCTGAATGTAAGTTTTATCGAATAATCTTTTTGCTGCAGCTCCGGCAGAATTTTCATTTTTAACTTTATATCCTGCCCGAATATAAGCCTGAGTTTTATTTAAATCAACCAGATACTCTATGGTAAAAAGATTTTGTTTTTCAGTTAATTTTTTCATATTTACCCATCCTTAAAAAAATAAAAATCAAAGAAATTTTCCCGTATTTCCTTGATTTTTATTCTATTATTTTAACTATAGCATAACCCAACTATAAATCAACATTTTTTTTTCTTGAATATTTTTTGTAATATCCTTTTAATTTCATGCTCCCTTTTTTCTTCTTCAGACTTGAACTTTCTTTTGTTTCGCTTGTGATTTCGATATCGCTTCATTTAAGTAATTCCTTACCTCTATATAGTTAATACCTTTAACACAGTGAAAATTATTATGCTTACATAGCCAGTTGCAACCTCTGTATTCACAGTGATTACTGAAAATTCTTACATTATCTTCCGGAGAAAAAAATCTATTCCAATGACCGCCGCCACATAAAACTATAGATGGTTTATTTAAAGCTACAGACATATGGAGAAGTCCTGTATCTACTCCTATGACAAGTTTACTTTTTCTTATTATTTCTGCTGCTTCAAGAATTGTAGTATTATAAGGAGGAAGTCCGAGAGCTACAAAAGGAATATCAAGACCTTCTAGAATTTTATCCCAAAAAGGATAAGACTTATAAGAATACGCCGGTCTCGGGCAGATTACTATATAATCTCCAGGAAAACTAGAAAACAGTTTTTCCAGATAATCCGAATGTTCCACCGCCACTTTATTTTTTTTAAAAATCTGTCTCTTTAAATCGTCTCTTTTTACTTTTACACCGAGATAATTAAGAATAGCTTTATATCTATATAACTCCTGTTCTTCTTTTGTTTCTAAAAGAATAGAATAAAAACTATCGCCTTCTATTTTTTTATCCGGATAAATATTACAGCAATCACCAGAAAAAGCTATTCTTTCTTTTGCTTTTTTACCCATTATTTGTGCCATAAAATCTGATTGTTCTGTACGGGAAAAATGTGCGTTAATTACTATATCGGGATTGCAATCATGAAGTTTATCGGAGGAATATAATCCTATTGCTTCAATACCTGAATAATTATATAAATTAATGAAAGCATTTTGGCAGAGTACCGTGATATCGTATTTTTCTTTAAGAAAAGGAATAATAGAAGAGAAAATTATATTATCACCCAGGGCATCTATTTTAATAAATAAAAGTTTCTGTTTCATTTTACGCGTAAACCTCCAAAAAAGATGAACATTTTCTTAATATTTCTTTATTTTCCGTGATCGTAACATAATCATTCAATTTAAGTTTTTTATCAAAAGTAACCCCTAAAAAACAGATATCCAAATCTAAAATTTTTACATCATAGAAGATCTTTTTTTTAATTCCGAATACCCTACTAATCCTTATAACTTGACCGGTATATATACGAATTCCATCTGTTTTTTTGCTTCATTATTTATTTCATAAATGCAGAATGGAGTTTTTCTTTTTATAGCCTCAGTTACGATATCTTTAATTTTTTGCTTTGGATAATTAAGATGAAAGTTCATTATATTTTTTCTCCTATAATAATCATGTCATCGGGGAAAATGCCTGAGAGTATGTCTATTATTTTAAAACCAGAGTTAATAAACAGCTTTATAATACTATCTTTGTTATATAAAAATAAATGTTCTTCTGGTTTAAATTGCTGCCAGGTTTCGTCTTCACCCTTATAATCAGGAGTTTGAATAATAAGAATTCCTTTGTTTTTGAGAATAATTCGTATATTTTCGAGGGTTTCGACAGGATTTTGAAAATGTTCCAAAACATCAAACCCTGTTATAATATCGAATTTCTTAAGGGGTAACTCTACATCTGGAAATAATCCGGAGCAAACTTCTATATCAAATTGATTTTTTACGAATTCACATGTAGCCGGATCTACTTCTACCCCGACAACTTTTTTTATTCCTTGCTGCCGGCAGTAATTTAAAAAAGCGCCATGGGCACATCCAATCTCAAGAAGTGAATTTTCACTTTTACCATAAGTTTTTAAAATTTGATACCACTGAGGAATTCTATCGTTAAGGTCATTCTCTATTCTATCTTCTATTACTGGAAAGTTTAAATCAGTTTGATGAGCATGCCAGTAGTGATTAAAAGAATAATAATTTTGCAGATCTGATGAAGAATATTTATTTTTTGTAACTAAAGTATGGCAGATTTCGCATTCGCCATAAAGAGTATGGATTGAATTGTTTAAAATGCCGCCACACCAACACTTTAACCGGCGATTAGCTAAGAAGTTTTTTACTATATTAATTACTTTTCCACATATAACTTTATGGGTATAATATTTCTGAACTCTCTTTTGTCCAGCTTTTGCTATTCGATTTCTTTCTCGTGAGTGAGATAAATAGTAATTTATTTTCTCTATCAAATCTTCTTCATCTTTAAAGGTAACTAAATGTTCTCCGTCTGTAAATATATCCTCCAATCCATTATCTATAATTTCATTAGTAATCAACATGGCCCCTGATGCCATTGTTTCAAAAACTCTAAAATTAATATCATTATTCAAACTCACATTGATTCCTATTTTCGCTCGGCTCATACTGTAAGACTTCTCAGGATTAAATACATTCTCAAAGCATCCAAAATTTCCCTGATAGATCTCTTTAAGTTTTTGAATTATCTGTTTTCTTCTGGTATGCAACCCGGGAAAAATATGACCGATAAAAAAAATATCCCAGTGTCTATTTTCCTTATAATCCACATCATAAATAGAAGCTCCTGATGGAATCCAGAAAGAATTTTCTCCCAGATCATCCAGGGCATTTTTTTGAGCAGAGAGCACCAAATCAAAATATTTTGCTTTTTCAGATTGTAAATTTAAATATTGATGCGTATCTATAGCCCAGAATATTTTTAAAATATTAATATTTCGAGGCACTCGTTTGAATACAAAATTCATATCTTCAAATCCACCTTCGATATCTATTAAAATATTAATATTTAAGTCTTTTATTAATTGAGCTATTTTATTATAAAAAACAGGCGAATCGGGAATATCAATTTCATTCCTGGGGCCCGCCGCAAAAACTTCTACCTGGTCTTTATAGTGCAAACGAAAAGCTTCTTTTATCCATTCAGGAAAAGTAATTTTCCCATCTTTTTTTCGTAACCCATAAACCAGTAATACTTTTAATTTGCAATTATCTATAGCTTTTTCGCGGCAATATTTAATTAAATTAAAATCCTCAATTGTAAGATGTTTTTCTTTTGTATTACGAGAAGTTAAGTAAATCCAATGATCAAGAGCTTCTATATATTTTTCTTCTTGATGACAATCTTTTATTAAACTCATTCTATTTGCAGTAAAGTTTTTCACATTAAAAGATCTGTCTATCTTATTTTCATTTATTATAGTTTTCTCTAATATTTTATTTCCATTACAGTACATTTTCGGTATAGAAGAAGTATAAATAGTTGAACAGGTTTCTATAAGGCTTTGAGTCTCGGGGTTATATATAAAATCCACGTCATTAAGAGAGTAAATTTTATTATCCCTTAAATTACTTCTGTTATTTTCAGCTTCTTCTCCGTTCCAAGCTTTTAAAAAACCACCTTTTGAAGTGAACGAATGATCCTGGTGGACAGCCAGAAGAACTTTTGAAAAATCTACAATAGGTATTTTATTCTTTTTAAAATACTCTATTACGAAGTTATCCCATCCGGGACGGCCCATATAAAGTTTTGGAAAATCGAAACTAAGGTCCTTGGGAAAGATAAAATAATCAATTGCGTAGATACCACTGTTTACTCCTGATTTTTCTACTTTATTTAAAAGACTGGATTTATCATATCTCTCTTTATAATAAACTTCTATCCTGTCACCTATTCCGATGAAATTTTTTCCTATTTTGCTTTTTATATCATCTAAGATCTGATTTAAATCAACTCTTTCAATGAGGATTATATCTGTATTAATAAACATAAAATAATTAGTCTTGCAAGACAATTGGAGCACATAAAAAGCAGAATTTATAAGCGGTATTTCATTTTTATAAGATATATATTTCCAATTTAAATTATTATCTTTCGCGTATTCTTTTGACTCCTTGCCCATGAGAACAATATTATCTGTTATTTTTCTCCAAGAAGAAATTGAATTCTCCTGAATTAATTTAAATTCTTCATTAAATTCTTTTGGGCATGTCCCTATGGTGATATTATTACTTTTCAATTTCTTTTTCTCTCCTTTCAAACTGCTTTATTTCTTTTTTGTTTCAATTTCCCAAGCTCTTCATCTGCTTTTTTCTTACACTCCGGGCATATACCATGTGTTGCATCTGGAAGGATGAGAGCTCCCACTGTTTCATATATTTTTGTATGGATATTCAAGACTTTACAGCACCATGCACACTGCTTCATAAGTTTAATCCTGTAAATACACAGGATCGTTTCCCTCCCTATATATTTTTTGATTTCTTTTCTTTTTCCATTCTCTCCAATAATCTGGCTCAACTTCGTTCCAACTATTCTTGTATTTATCGATAAGATCTTCTAATTTTTTCGCAATTCTCTCCTTTTTGCTGTAGCGCAAGAATAACTACCTTCTTCTAATCCATCAGTAACATTAATAAGGCTTTCTTCTTCTCTAATTTCCACTGTTAAATCGTATAATTTGTTTAAAATATTTGGCAATTTACTCTCTCCTTTACGCCGCTAGAACCTTACTTTCTCTTTTTTCTCTTTCTATTTCTTCTAACTCTTTAAGCAAAAAAGTATGACCACTTTGAATACACTCGTAATAAATTTTCTCGGGCAGATTTACAAACATAGATTCGCAATCAAAATAATTATCTTCTTTTGTATTCTTTAAAAATAATTGTCCCCGACAAGTTGGACATTTTCTTTTTATCTCTCTCTTTGGCCCACGTTCCGGAGAGAGAATTTCTATACTTTCCTCTCGCCTTCGCGTTTTCCCCATTGCCAGTTCTTCTAAATCGTCCAAGCTTTCAATAATATCTTCCTCGTCTTCGTAAATCGCTGTCAATCCAAATTTTTCTTCTTCTTTTTTTATTTTCTTAGTTTTTTCTTTAAAGATCTTCAATGCTTTGGAATTGTTTTCTTTTACCTTGCTTTTCTGGGGAGGTTCCTGTAGAGAGGGTTCCAATGACTTCTGTGTATTTTGAATAGTTTTATAAATAAGTGCTGCCCCACGATTTCCCTTCTCTACTCTTTTTTTACTTAAAAGAGCTTTTACTGCTATCTTTATATTATCTGCGTTTCCGAGTAATTTAATTAAATCTTCGTGGATTTTCTTTGTAATTTCAGTTGTATGATTTGGATTTACATAATACGGAATCTGGCAGGGTTCATGCTCTTTAATATAATTAAAAAGTTCTTCTTCGAATGCCAATCTATCTTCAGGAGTGTATCTATTTATAATTTTCGTTCCCGATATTTCAGGAATTTCTAAATACTTATCATTAATAAGTGCGTAAGTATTGGGATTATTATGTCCTATCCCTCTGTATATTTTTATTTTTTTCTCGGAAATTAATCTCTTTACTGCCTTTTTAATTTTCCTATCCTTACATTTACACTTTTTAACAAGAGTATAATAATTCTCGTAAACTTCTTTAGAGCGATTAAAACCGGGATTAAAATAAAGAGTGCACTTACCGCCTCTATCTTTAATAAAGTCTATCAATCTATTACAGATTGCTTCGATTGGTTCAGTATTGTAATTAAAGCACATGTCCTCTTCCAGGGTTTCCGGAGTAAAAAAAAGATCTTCTTTTTGTTCCGGAGGAGCTGGTGTAGATGGGGGAGGCGAAGGAGGAAACGGACGCGGAGAAACAGGAAAATCAGGAGTATTGCTTATATAAGCAATATCCAAGATAGCATCTATATTCTCTTTTTTGCTATCAAACTGGAGCAAGACATTTTTTATACCGTCCAATTCCAGGAATAATAAATCGTTTTTATTTATTTTACTAAAAGACCATTTTATACCGGGCATTTTATTCAGTCCTTTCCTGGATAGATATAAAAAAACTCTTTTGTTTTTTTATTATAGATAGATAGTGTAATACTACTATATGGGCATTCGCTTCTATTGAATAAAGGATCTGCTTTAATAACTAAATCATTATTTATATTACATTCCATTCCGTACCATCCACTTTCTTTTCCATTTTTCTGTATGTATTTGACTAACTTCACTCTGTATTTTTCAAGAGATTTTTTAATTCTTTCCTCTTCCTCTTTAAGTTTTATTACTTTTTTAATTTTCCTTAAGATTTTCTCTTCAGTAGAACTCATTACTTTACTCCTCAGTCCTTTCTATATTAAGTCTAAATAATCCCATGTGCTACATTTCCCGTTCTTCTTGCGCTTCTCTATCTCTCTTTCCCTGTATATCTTTTTCTCCTCTGGAGTTAACTGTGAATACATTACAGGTTTACTTCTTACGCCGATAATCATAGTGGTACCTTTAGTGTGATACTGTCTTAAATAATCAGGGTTATTTTTCCATACCCCTCTCTGCTTCATTCTCTCTTCTTTTGCCGCTCGTCTATCTCTCTTTCTGTCCTCTTGAATTTCTTTTTCCCATTTTTCAGACCATTTTGGATCGTTTAAATCTATTACGTAAGCCATTTTATTTATCAGTCCTTTCTATAATTCAAGCTGTGCTTCAATCCTTAACTTTAATTGTAAATTTTCTTCTTCTAGATACGTTATTCTTTCCTGAAGTTTTTTATTTTTCTCTTCTAAAAGTTCTTCTTGTGATTTAGAACTCATTACCCTGTCAAATTCTTCTTGCACTTCATAAGTTATCGTAAAAATTTCACCATTGCCAGCCACTTTTTTATAACAATTTTCACAATATATTTTGTTATTCGTAGAATATTTTAGTGTCATTGCGTACATATTCACGCCACATTTATCACACTTCATTTACTCTCAATCCTTCCTTTCTTCCAATGAGCCGGGTTCCAGTTTGTCACTGCCGGCCCATCAGAAGTTACTTTAAAATCTCCTTGAATTCTTCGATTTGCTCGATGTATCCATAAATTTCTTTAAGTCTTTTCTGTATCTCATGTCCTGCCTGTGCTACTTTCCCAAAATCTTTATCATTAGAAAAATAACACTTGGCATGTTTATAAAAATTGAAAAATTTAACTATCTCGTAATCTTCTTTCATGCGGATAAGTTCTTTTAAGCATTCAGAAAGTTTACATCTGGAATTCTCTCTTCTAATCTTTGCTTCTTCTTCCGTATCTGGCACGTAAGGTTTTGCGGGGTCGTAAATCTTCTTTGTCTGTGTTTTTTCTTCAGGAACTGGTTCTTCTTTCACCTGCTCCTGCTGTTTCTGCCGATCTTTCTCTCGATCTTTTTCTCTTTCCGCTCTTAATTCGTCAATAATATCCGGCTTATGAATGCAATAAAGAGCTTCTAGAATATGTTCTGCACCTAATTTAAGCTGTTCTGCAATTTGCTTTTGTTCTTCAGGTTTTATTCTTGCAGTCTCTTCGGTTTCTCTTTTAGAGAGTCTTAGTTTCTTTTCCTTGAGAATTTCTTTTAATTCCGGGATTATCTGGGGTTTTTCTTCTCCGAGAACTTCATCGATATCTTTACCTTGTTTTACCTCTTCCATTATTTTCTTTTGTTCTGACGGGTCCATCCTGGCGACTTTAAGGGCTTTTTGCTTTGGAAGTTTTTTCTCTTTAATCACTTCTTTTGCTTCCGGAATGAGAGTGGATATTTGAAGTTCTTCTTTAATTACAGTTTTACTTTTACCAGTTCTTTTCGCAGTATCTTCTACAAAAGATGAAGGGGGGTTGCTATCGTCGGATTCCGACTTTAGCACTTTTGTATATTGATTTACTGCCCCTTTTTTTGTTTTAGGATAGAGTTCCTCGTAAATCTTCTTACGCCTGGCTAAATAATCACCACTATCCATATAATGAATTTCATTACGTATCAAATTTTCATCAATTTCTGCTAGTTCCGCCTGAAGATGAGTTAAAAGCATAATTCTATATGGTATTTCTGTTCTGTTTAATAGTTCAAAAGCTCTTATTCTATGAAGTCCTGAAATTAACGTTCTATCACGTGTTATCGTAACGGGATGCAAAAGACCTATCTCTTCTATGCTTTCAGCTAATTCTTTTACCTTGGCTTCATTTGTAACTCTACGATTGTCACCGATTTTTATTTTCTTTATCTCTATATAACGATAAAGGCGTTCCATTGGTGTTATTTCTTCTGTTTTCACTTCTTGCTCTACTACAGGAGAAACTTCTTCTCTCTTCTCTTCCTTATGACTATCAAATATACACTCATGGCTCTCGAAACACTTCTCGCAGAAACAAAATCCGCATTTTTTACAAAGCTTATGCTTAAATTCATCCCGGCATTCTGCGCATAGTCTGCTTTTAGTAAGAGACATATTGCTCTCATCTTCTTCTTTTGCTATAGCTTCTATTATTTCTCTTTTTGGGCGAAGCTCTTTCCCGTCGAAATACATGACATCATGTTTTTTGCCGTCTTTTTTTCTTACATCGGCAACAACGTTTGTCAGCTTTTTCAAAAATTCCACTATGGGATGATTAGAATAATGCATGAACATTTCTTTTGCTCTATCCAGTGGGGTGTGACCGTTTTTATTTCTCAATGCCACGTCCGCGCCATTCATAATAAGAAATCTGGCATAATCTAAAGAGTCAGTCGTGGCGGCATAATGCAGTGGAGTTGAATTGTCGTTATCTAAAGCGTTGATACAACTTTTTGAAACAAGTAATTCCATTGCCTCTTTTTTCATCAGTATTACTGCGTAGTGCAAAGGAATTTTCCCTTCATTATCTTTAAGATTTACGTCTGCACCTGCATCTATAAGCGTCTCTATTATCTCAGTCCAGCCCATGCTCGACGCCTCGTGAAGTGCAGATTTACCATTATTATCCTGAGAGTTCATGTTTGCCCCGTGCTTCAACTGATATTTTACATTATCGAGATCATTAAATTTTGCTGCATACCTGAGTTTATAGTCTCTGTTTTTATCTTTATTTTTAAGTTCTGGCGGTTCTGGTATTTCAATTGTTCCTATTGAGTTAATTACTTTATGTTCACAAATCATAAATTACACTCCTCTCTTGTTTTATACTCCTCCATACACTTTTTACTACATAAAAACTTCCCGAAAAAGAACTCGCCCTTGTGAATATCTCCGTCCATATCTATCGTATACCAGGACTGTTCCTCTCCCTCTTCTTTTACCTCTTTAATCTCATTACAGTTATGGCATCTGACCTTCATTTTTTTCTCCCTCACTCCTTAACATTTCTTAACATTTACACTTACAGTTATATTCAGCCAGAAAAGCTTTACCGATACATATGGCATCGGCTTCATCAAATGTATCCACTGCAGGTTTAAATATCTTCTGGCAGTAAGTAAAAATCTGTTGTTTTGTAACTTCAGTGAGTTTTCCCCTGAAGAAATGAGATTTCCATTTCAGATTTGGCATCTCATGAAATTCAAGTTCGCGGTCAAAACAGATTGACAGCAGTATCCCGTGAAGCTTACAGAGTTTTATAAATACGTCGGGATTTCCGTTATATTTCGGCTCTGGCTCCAGCCCTGGAAGAAAAGATTGTTTCTGTCGTTTCTGGTATTGAACGAAGGCAGGAGCTTCGGAGACTACTATGTAAGGATTCCATCGCTGAAAAAGAAGATTTAAGCCTTTATACATCGTTTTTAATTTTTCCTGTATATCCCCCTTGGCTTTTATCGTGCCACTGGCTTTTAACTCTTCATCCTGGAAGAATGCCCAGCCTGTTCCAACTGTTGATAAGTCAAGTGATAATAAGCGTTCCACTATTTCATCTCCACAACTTTCTCAGGATTATTTTTCACGTATAACCACTCATTAAAACCTTCAACGAGCCTACTGTAATCTTTCTTATTGAGTCGCTTACATATATCTTTAATTTCATCTCTCCTGTCGAATGGTCTCCCGGTCATCTGCGCCAACCAGGAATGAAACACATCCCCTGCTGTTTCCATCTCTTTTTTTATCTGCTCCATGTCAGAAATCTCTTTATTTCCAAGCTTTTCTTCTTTAGCATCTTCACGGAATTTATAGAATTCTTTTCCGCAATTCTCACAGAAGGCAATCTTCTCGCCGACTCTTACGTCGTAACCCTGGCAGTCAGGACATTTGATAGTAAAATCAAGCTGATTTAAATTCTCACGGAATGCCTCTTCTTTTATTTGTGGGGCAAGGGCAAGGTTGAGGGATGAGTCTCTCATTGAAAATAATTTATTTAATCTTTCTGGCTCTTTTTCGAAACAAAAATTACTCATCGTCAAGGTAACAATTGTTTCCTCGTTTTTAATTTTTACGTCTTTAATATTCACTGGTAATATCAACATTTTTACGCATCTCCTTAATTTTTAATTAACCAAAATTGATAATATTCGCATTCTCTCTTATGCTCCGCTGTCAGTTTCTCTTCTGGAATAGAGAAGTTTTTTAAGCTGCAGATTGCATTACCCTTGCTTTTGTACCGACAATGTTTGCAGTTCTGACAGTTTACGGGAGCTAAGTTATACATTGTTTACCTCCAGATTTACGAATTTAAAATCGTCACTTTTCTTGTCGTAGTATCTTAAAGAACCACGCTCTTTAAGGTGTAGATATAAATTTTTAGTCACTTCCACATCTTTTTGACAGTATTCTCTGACTTTATCTATCTCGCCAGCCCTGAACCACTCTACAGCTTTAACTCCGTCACCTGATTTACTACTTCCCAGGGTAGCTTCTGCGAAATTCTGAAGTGAGATCCGATATCCAAGTTTCTTATAAACCTCTGTCAGGATATCGTAAGTTTTTAAAGTGTTTAGATTAAAGTCGGTGTAAGGTTGTAATACCCTGTAATCGAAATTGATAATATTAAATCCGACAATCAGGGTAGCTTCTTTCAGCTTTTTTATCAGTTCCGGGACCTGTTCCTCAGTGAAAGAATAGAATTTATCTTCCCGGCTGCTATAGATACAGACAATAGCGACTTTCATATCCGGGATGTTTCCCCATCCGCCAACTTCATCAGCGAGAAATTGAGTTTCAAGGTCTAAGGTGATGATATTTTCCCGTGGTTTAACTATGGTTGAAAAAATCTTTCCATCAGCCTTTACCTGAATCTTCACTTTCTCTATGTCTGCCATGGAAAAATTCTTCTCTTCTGACAGTTTTATAATTGCATTTTGAATGTTGTTGATCATTATTTACGCCTCCAGTCTTCACCATTGACAGTTACGCCTGAACAAATTTCCGTAAGTCTTGAAGCTATTGCATGACCGCAAGACTCATCAATATATGCAAGTCTATCAATAAGAGCATTTTTACTGTAATTTGTTGTAAATACTATAGGCTTATAATGCTCATACCTGCTATTTACTACCTCGTAAAGCTTTTCTACTACCCATGATGAAGTTTTTTCTTTTCCTAAATCGTCAATTACAAGAAGATCTACTGAAGCGTAAAGTTTTATAATCTTCTGCTCCTCTTCCCAGTTATTTTTTATTTTTCCAAGAAGAGATATGAGGTTTCCAAAAATAACAGAATAGCCTTTATTGAGTAATTCATTTGATATTGCCGCTGCCAGGTGAGTTTTGCCTGTTCCAATATTTCCAGTGAAAAATATTCCAGAGCCTTTCTTTTTGTAGTTCTCAAAATCTGTAACATATTTTTTAGCTACAAGAAAAGCTTTTTCGTTGTCTTTTGTTACGGTAAAATTCTGAAAAGTTCTATCTTTAAATCTTTCTCCGAGTTTACTCTGATTAAAAAGCCTATTGACTTGTTTTTTTAATTCCTCTTGCTGCTCCTGTTCTTTTTTTACCTTATCCTTCTTTTCTTTTGCAATCTTAAATTCCTCACAGGAGCATTTCCCTTCACACCAGAGCCAGATTACGTCTTTATCGAAGCGCATAATCCCCACTGGCTCTATAACTTTTCCACAGAATAAACAATTAGCCACCGGCAAAGGTGGAAGCTCCCATGAAATTCCCATTTCTTTTGCCTCTGAAAAAGTTAAATCAAACTTTTTCTTTTGCTCTTGCTTCTTGTTCTCTGTAATGCTCTTCAAGTAGGGCGTAATCTGACTCGTCAAGCTTGATGAGTTCTTTAAATCCTTCGGGGACTCCATTATCATTTTCAATCCTTTCCTGTTGTTTTATTTTTACCTGTGAAATATTATGCTTTGCTTTTAACTTCTGATATTCCGCCAGGATAGCTTTTATAAAATAAGAGAATGAATTAATCTTTCCGTTGGCAGGGTCTTTATTTTTCTTTTGCCGCGCCAGGGCCGCCATAGTAATCTTAATAAGATTTAACCTACAAGATAAGTCAGATGGAGCTTCTGGGGAATTAATAACCTCTGTAATTGAAACATAATCGGTAGGACTGGCAGATCTGCCAGTAACAGTAAACAGGTGATTTGCAATTTCTTCGACAGCAGATTTTTCTTTTTCTTCTTCGGAAATTTTCTCCTCGCGCGTACGCGTATTAACAACAACATCAATAAATTCATCCTTACCCGATCCTACCCTACCCACCCCATCCCTACCCATAGAGGAATATTCCGGGAACGTTGGAGGAATATTGGAGGAATGTTTCTCTGAAATTTCTAAAACTTGATTATTTGAGTCAGGATTAATCACTGGAGGAACGGGTAATTTTGAAGATTGAGGATATTTTGGTTTCTGGTATTTACTCCATTTAGGAAGGTGAGCAAATTCTCCTTCGTCTGTTTTATACAATACAATGCTGTTTCTTTTATAGAGAGCTATTAAATCATTTGTTATTTCCTCTGGCTTTACATAGTCTGCCGGAAAAATAGATGCTTTTAAAAATTTAGGATTTGCTTTTATCCGGCCTTCGTCGTCGGCCAGAGAGAACATTCCTATAAATAGAAGTCTCTGCTGAAAAGTAAGTTCCAAAAAATTTTCACTTGTCCATATTTCTGGATGTATAAATCTTTGTCGAGCCATTGTTTCTTCACTCCTGAAGAAACATTCCTCCAGCACTGGAGGAATGTTTCTATTTATCGTCTAAAAGATATTCCATGTTGTTTCTAAAATTAGACCAGTTTCGAGAATCTAAAATTATATCCTTAAGTGTCTCGAAACTATATCCTTTTTCAAAAGCTTCTTTTAAAAATGCTCTTGTATCTACGGGATTATAATAATAAAATCTGTTATTTATTATCCCTGTTAAATATGCTATATCTGGAGCGTGGGGATTATGTTTTCTATTGTGGCATATTCCTGGAATTTTATTAAAAGCTTCTTCTATATTTTTAGCATCGGCAAGACTTCCAAATCTATAAATATATGTGTCCGCTGCCACATCTATCGCTTTTAAAACTTCATTTAATCCAAATTTTCTTATATAAATACCTATTTTCTGAACGCCTATATCGGTTATCTTTGAATTGAATTTTTCTGTTTTTTCGCTCCAGTAGTTAATTGCATAATCAATAGACTGCTGCTCTAAATCCTTCATTCCTTCTTTCCATTTCAGCATCATTTCAAGCTGTTCTCTTCTGGCATTTAATTCATCTAACTGCTTTTTTTGCTTCTCTATTGTCGTGCTATCGGAAAGCAGTCTATCTTTTTTACCCTGATTACAATCAACACAGGCTGTTATTAAATTTAAAAGATCGTTATTTCCGCCTTTAGCCACTGGATTAATGTGTTCTATATTAAGAACTGCATCAGGAGCAGATTTCCCGCAATACTGACAGGTAAAAGAGTCGCGTTTAAATATTTCAAATCTTATTTTTTTTGATATTCCTTGTCTTTTTGCCATGTTTACATTCCTTTCTTCTTTCTTTCCCACTCTCCAGGAGCCCGGCAGACCATCCGAACTCCCAGAGAAAGGAAATTATTATAGAAAAGGGGGCAAAATCGGCCCCCAAGATTAAAGTCTAAAACGGTACTTCATCATTCATGGCCATAGTTTTTGCTTCTTCCAGATATTTAGAAGCCTCAGCCTGTTCTTTTTCGTAGTTTTCGAATTCATCCGCCATAGAAGATGAGTTATCTTCCGGAGGAGCCTGTAATTTCTCTTCCAGGGCAGAAATTACGATATCCATTTCCTGCCTGGTAAGTTCTGAAGTAGTGGAAAGATATTTTTTGCCTGATTTTTCTCTGGCAAATTCTAGATATATCTGCCTGTCGAATGCAAGTTCGTTACAGAGCTTATGGAAGTGTTTCCTCTGGTCTTCCGTCTGGGCGTTTTCTGCTTTTTTGGCTTTCAGGCTATTAAGAAATACTTCATAAGCGTTAATTTCCGCATCCGTAGCTTTATTGTAGAAATAATCTTTAAATTCCGTCGAAGAGGCTGTTTTGTAATTTGCTTTGATATATTCTTTTAATTCAGGGGTTTTAAAGAATTCAACAGAGGCTTTTACCAGGTCAACAGCCTTTTTACTTACAGTTTTTTCCTGTGGCGGTGGAGGTGTATTGGTTTTACCGTTACCATTTTTTCCTTTATGCGGCTTTTCTTCTACCTCATTTATGCTCAAATCTTCTATATCCTGAGTAAAGATATCGGAAAGACCTGCAATGCTTTTTGAGGCGTCAACCAGTGCTCTCTTTTTAGCCATCTTTAATATTGTATTTGCCAGTTCGCAAGAATTTGTATTTACTATTTTATACATGAAATATTTCCCGTATTGACCTTCTTTCTCCACCTTCTCAAGAGTGCTTTCGCTTACTCCCTGAGGTATATCTTTCTTTCCTACCCACCGGTAAAGATATTTATTTTCCTTACTATTGCAACTTCCCATACCTGTTGTTACCTGTATGTTTTGACCCGGAATAAAAAGTTTACATCTTATTTTGTAGTAGAAAAAGCCTTTTTCCCAGTCTTCTATTACTGCCAGTTCTTCATATTCATCAAGAAGTTGAAATCCGCGGCATACAAGCTCCGCACCGGGAAGAAATAAAGAAGGTTTAGGACATCCCGGAATTTTTCCATAGTGATAATCTTCCTTAAATGTATTCATAATAATAGCTTTAAATGTTTCAAGCCTGGTAAGTGTTTCCTGGAATAAAGTTGGATTAAAATTTAATATTGAATTTGTCTGTTCAATTGTGGCTAACTGTGTATTTTCCATAATCTTACTTCCTTTCTTTTTTGGCGTCCTAAGCCGCCTTCTTCGCTTCCGTATCCTTCATGCAGTCCTTGCAGAAGGGTTCTGTTGCCGGTATATCTTTCTTGCAAATCGGACAGGGGTAAGTCCCTTCTTCCCTTTCGCATTCTGAACAGAGCTGCATCTCAGAAGGTATTACCTTTCCGCACTTCTGGCAGGGAGAAACTTCGAAACTCCATCTTTTATTACCGGTGGCGAAATCTTCCCGGGTCAGAAAATTCTCTTTTATGTAGTCTAATTCTTCAGCACTTACTCCGCCGGGCCATTCAACCAGGGCAACTGGATCTGGCTTAACCTGAAATCCTACAAAGAGAAATTTCTCACCTTCAGAGTCCATATATTCCCCACCTAGCTCCAGGGCTTTCAAAAATTCAATCTTCGCTTCCCTCTCATCTCTTTTTAGTTCTTCAATTTGTCTCTGAATAGACATTAATGTTCTTTTTGCTGCTTTAAAATCTTCGTTCATCTATTTCACCTCCTTAAATCTCGGATCTTCTACCCTGAAGATTTGAGTAATAATAATTGCAATCACGAACCACCAGAACACTACAGAGTGAATTGCGCAATTGAAAATAACAGAAAGGTTTTGCCAACTCATACCGACACCTCTATTCTTTTCTTGTTGCAATCTTCACAAATCCATCTATGCAGCAATTCTTTTATGTGAACACCATCTAAATAAACCTTTTCTTTCCCATGATAAATATATTCATCGGTAATTAATCTTTTCAGGCAAGTATCGCAGAGAATTGGCGAGCATTTCGGAGAATTGTTTTTAATTTTTTCATATTTTGTAATCATGCCGCCACCCTCATCCTTCTACTCTCCAGTTCCAGCGTGCAGGCGTGAATAATATTGCTGCAGAGATCCATTTTTTCATCAATAAAAGCAGTTTTCCGGGGGTGCTTCAAATAATCTTCAAAGTCTTGCTTCGCTTCTTTTCTGAGAAGTTCTAATTTGCTGCTTGGAAGCATGTCAAATATAATGCCTTTATAAAACATTTTACGCCACCTCCAATTCTGAATTTTCAAAAGGAATTTCATCAATCCTGTCCAGCACTTCTTCTGGGGTCATGTCGTCAACGCGACGCTCTTTTTCCGTATATTCGCACTCACATTCATAATAATCTTCCCATTCCCCGTTAAGATAACGCGAATGGGCTCTTAACATTTCTGGGCAGTTTGGGCAGGTATGAGATACCCCTGTTTCCTCCGGCCTCTCTAGTTCTGCGCCGGTAAGATATTCGTAAAAATGTTTTGTTGCCTTATTTAACGGAACTTTTGCGATAGGATTTATAAGGATTTTTATTGAAAAATCTTCCGGGTGCTCCTCTGGCGGATTCTCTTGAATTGGATCTTCTTCTGGAATTAAATTTATGGTATTATGTGTTTGTGTTTTTATGGTTCTGGACTTATCAAAGCCCAGGGCTTTTTTTTCTGCTTTTGCCAGGATTGGCATTCTTCCACTTCCTTTCTTGATTTTTCCTCCCTCCTGCTGTAGAATTCCAGAAGAAGGGAGGTGATGTTTTGTCAGATAAAGCTTTTGAATTCGCTAAAGAGATTACTGTTGCTGTTATAAGTAATTCCACTGGTAAAGCAGGAGATTTATGTTTAACTTCCAATTCTATCTGTGGTTTCTTTGAGACCGTTTACAACAAACTCAAAGAACTTGAGCAACAAAAACCCGCCAGAACTCAAGAACCTATAAGCACAAAGATGGCTGGAACTTAAAAAGCTATTCTTCCGTCAGTAGTATCCAGTATAATCTTTGCAATCTCAGGTAACGCTTTTAATTCCTCTGGAGTTATCTGGGATTGTTCTTTTTCGCATATATTAATGCCATAATTACAGAGACTTTTATAAAATTTTCCTTTTAAATCAGCCCACGATACTCTTCGTTCTCTCTCCGCTTTTTCTGCTTCCTGCTTCTGCTTCTCCTTAGCCTCTTCTTTCGTTAATTTGCCGATCATGTCTTGAATAAATTCAATCTTTTCCACTTACTTCACCTCCTTAATCCCGTAAAAGTTCACTGGCTGTCGTCTCAAGCGCCATTGCCAATTTTTCTATCGTCGTCAGCCTTATATTTGTCTTATCGCGTTCAATCCGGCTTAAAGCCGCTCTTTCTATTCCTGCTTCCAGTGCCAATTTTTCTTGAGACATATCTTTTTCCTGTCTCATTCTTTTTATTTTTTGTCCGAAAGTCACACTCTTTCCCCTTTCGATTCCCCTTCTCTTTTTATGTGTTTTTTTAGACACAAAATGTGTTTACTTTTACACATTTTTATGTTATTATAGTTTTAGGTTTTTAGGGTCGTTCCCGGCGAACCAAGATTTTGCCAGAAACGACTTATTTTTTTATAATGTTATTAATTCTTTTGTACGTATTTCTATTTCAAGTCCAAGAGAATTTGCAATTTTCTCCATTGTTCCGATAGTTGGTTCTGTTTTTCCTGTCTCGATTTGGCACCAATTATTTTGTGCTATACCAGCTAAATGAGCCGCTTCTTTTTGTGATATATTTTTTTTAGCCCTGGCAACTCTCATTGCCTCGCTAAATTTTTCTCCTAACATTGCTCATTCTCCTTACCGCTTAATTATTCGCTTAATTATTAAGCTAAAATAATTATAATCCTTATAAATTGAAAAGTCAATAGCTTATTTATAATTGAATTATATTTTTTTATAATTTATGATATAATAAATCAGGTGGTGATAAACATGGAAGATAGAATGGAAAATTTAGAAAAAGACGTTTCCGTATTAAAGACAGACGTTTCCGTATTAAAGACAGACGTTTCCGTATTAAAGGTAGATGTTTCCGTATTAAAGACAGACGTAAAAGAAATAAAGGAAAGGCTTGGAAAGGTTGAAAATGATGTGTCTTTTCTTCGGGATGAAGTGAGAATAGGATTTAACACTTTAAACGATACCCTTAATAGTATGTTTGATTTAACTGCTAAAAGCATAAGAGCTAATAAGAAAGTAGCTGTAATTATGGAAAATGCTTACAGTGAAGCTACTGAGGAATATACAAAGATAAAGAAATCAAAAAAATAAAAGGTTTATATTATGACATTGGCAGAATTTGTTAAACAAAAAAGAGAAGATTTAAATCTTTCTCAAAATAAACTTGCTTTAAAAGCAGGAATTTCTCAATCAAGTGTTCATAGAATTGAGTCTGGGGCTCATAAAAAACCTGATATGAATACACTTATTGCTATTTCAAATGCTTTAAAATTATCCCCTGAAGATAAATGTGTATTATCTTATTTAGCCGAGTATGAAGTTCCTTATACAGAAATTGAAAATATAAATATTCGTATCAAAGAAATAGAAGAAAACTCAGAATTAAAAGATAAAAAGATTATTGGTTTTCAACCAGGCATTTACAGTGAGTCTACTTATATCTCCTCCATAGAAGATAACGAAAAAAAAATGGCCAGATACGAAAAAATCCTTGATAAATTACTTGAAACACTGGCCGAACCAATCGTACAGAGCGCGTATAGATTGCATACGATGGATGAGCCAGACGAAAGGCTTGATAGAATAGAGAAAAGGCTTGATGGCATTGAGGAAAAAATTAATAAAATCTTAAAAAATTTGGATAAAAAATAAGATGTTATAAGGAGGATAAAATTATGAAAAAAGACAATGTGATAAAACTTGTAAATACAGGACGGGAAAAAATAGAACTTTCTGAAGGGCGTTTGGCTACCTGGGATACATCAGGAGAAAAGGAATTTTATCAAATGCAAATACAGGCAAAGCAAAATCAATCACAACAGGCAAACTCTAATACATCCAACAACAAAAAAGAGTGAATTATTTAGATTGAGCTTTAAAGAAATTTTCTTTTTTCTCATTATATCGATTTAAGTTATATTTTACTATCTTTATACCGGAATTTAAGTCGAAGTAAATACCATCTATATCTTCAGAAGTAAAACATTCTCGATTAAAATTTACATTTTGAAGATTATCTATATATATTTCTTTTGAAGAAGTATGTAGTTTATGAATAAAACCTTTCCCAATTGTATAATTTTCTTTATCTATTATTTCTACTACCTGCTTATTCGCGCCGTCTAATATATTCTCCAAAAGAGAATCTGTTTTTGTTATTTCATTTTTATTTTCTTCAGATCTAACACCGTTAACAAACCACATATAAAATTTTTCTAAATTATACAGATACATTCCCAGTAATATGCTTATTGCTACATTGAAAAGAATTGAGAAAAGAATGAAAGTGATGGATGTAAATTTTTCCATTAAAATATTGGCATTATTAATCTTAAAACCATACAGAATTACAAGACCGTAAGGAATTGTTATTATAAGGCTATATATTAAAGCGTTTATTACCTCTTCCAATTGTGATTTGGGTCTTATCTTTATATTCATATCTGTATAAATATAATGAGATATAAAGCCGGGCATTATTAAAGCTAAGAAAATGAAATGGTATACAGGCATTAAAAATCACTCCTTTTTTATTATTATACAGGAAAAAATATAATTTGTACACCGTTTAAAATACACTTTTACCTAAGGTAAACAAGGGGAAATAAAAAAGTCCGATAATACTATCGGACATAAAAGTATAATATCAATTATTTTCTGCTTCTATTTCTTCCTGTTTTACTTGATTCGCAAACTGATAACCCAGGAAAAAGCAACTCATCCCGTATTTTTTTAATTCTTGCCTCTTTTCTTTATTTCTTTTTTCCTCTGGTAGTATTCGTTCGAGTAAGTTATTGATTTTTTCATAAGCGAGAAAAGATAATCTTTCAATCATCATCTTAACAAATCCTTTCTTTATTTATTTTTTTATGATATTATAATATTGAGAAAATATAAAAAGTTTGAATTAAAAAAGGGCCACCTCGGCTGTCTGACTTGTAAGGCGACTGCCAGGGGTGTGCCCTCTCTCTTTATTATATAACAAATCCATATGTTATAGTGTATTTTTTTTAACTTCTAAAAAAATTATATCATGTATCTTCAATTTTTCACTGATATAGTCCAAAAGAACTATTAATAAGCAAAAGAATTACCTTTTCTTTACTGTAAATTTTTTTCTTGCGTAAATGTAACCGTTACAATTACTATCTTTATCTCTCCTTAGTGCTTATCTATACTGAATTAAATTCATGTATACTAAGCGTTTCACATTTTGACTTAAAAATAAAAAAGATTTATAATTTTTTCACAATATTATTTTTTATGGGTTATAATATATAAAAAAGATAGAAAGGCGGGTAAATTTATGGATGGTAATTGTTGTATTATTGGGATGATAATTGGAGTAATGCTTTTTATTTTTATGTGTGTAGGAATTGCAAATACAGCAAAAAAAGCAAATGAAGCTAAAAAGAAGGCAGAAGAAGATTATAAAGAAGCCCTTGATGAACTCAGAGGAGATCCTACCAATGCTATTTTAAGGCAGAACGCTCTTAAGCTGGGCCGTATATATTCGAATTTGGCCCGTGATGCAAAAGGTGTAACAATCTTTGATGAAGTGGCATTAATGAATGATATTAATGCTGTCTGTGGTGGAGCTACGAATATTACCGGTACTCCTGTATCAAATATTACCCAACCACTTCCTTCTTCAACTCCGGCAACCTCTCTATCAATTGAAGAGCGTTTAAACAAGTTATCAGAACTCCGAGAAAAAGGATTGATAAATGAACAAGAATATGAGGAGAAAAAAAAGAAAATACTTGATGAAATTTAATAAAAAGAAGGGAAAAGATTTATGAAAAGATTATTATTAACTCTCTGTTTTATTATTATTATTTCAAATTTTGTAATGGCACGAACTGCTGATAATTTAATTCAGCCTGGTATATCAGTGGGATCTGCTTATCTTGGAAAAACTACTACTAAAGATATAGTTAACTGGCTTGGAAATCCTGAGAAAACTACAAAAAATGATAAAGGTGATATATTTTACATCTATGATACTTATGGTCTTACTTTTATTTTTACTTCTAGTATTCTTTCTGCTGTAATTATTACATCTAATTATTATAAGACTCCTGAACTCATTGGAATAGGATCTACTACAAAAGAGGTTGTAGCTGCTTATCCTTATTCAAAATCAACGTATTATAAAGAAGAATGGAATATTGTAGATGCTAATAAAAATACGGTATATTATTGTAATTCTTCTTCTGGAACTGTATTTAGAATTTTAATTATGTTACCTCAGTAAAAATAACGAAAATTAAAAATCCATCAAGTATTGAATAATCCTGAATTTCTCAGGATTTTGTTGTTTATGTGATTTTATTGCTCTTCCGGTACGAAAAAATCAAAAAAGTCGTGTAAACCGGATTTTCTTTATGTGATGGTTATGTGATTAAAACAAAAAAAAGCCCCGGGATTTCTCCCAGGGCTTTTAATTTTTATTCTACATTTCTTTTGTATAGCTATATGATACATAATCCGGCTCGTAATCTTCCTCGCTTATATCTCCGCCGCATCCAGTTCTCCAGATTGACTGTCCTGCTATATCCTGCTGCAGAACTGCCTCGCAGGTCCCACTGTTGCAATAAGGGCAAACTATATTTTCACCCCATCCTCCGAAATTATTAAACGAAACTTAATTGATGATTGCTGCTGTAAAACTTTTTCATTAAAATCACTCCTTTAATTTATTTTATCATTGTGTTGTGTCACCGGCTGAGACATTTTTAATTCATTCCTATTTTCTTTAATTCTTCTTCAAGTTCCAGAATGTAACCTTCTAAATATTCTCTTGTTTCTGGCCCTATATTTCCCTCTAATGCCTTTTTGCTATCTCTAATACTGGAAAGAATTTGCTCTCTCCTCCCTTTTTTCTGATGGATTTTCATGTCTGTTACTATATCGTTACTTTGAAAATTCATTTCAATCACCTTATCCTTTCTTTTTTCATATCTTATCACGCTTTAACCGACAAAATTCGTCGGCCCTGATTTTTTAATCCTTTTTTTGATAAATAATTCCTTACCGCCGTGTAACTGGCTCCTGTTTCTTCTGCAATTTCTTCCAGGCTCTTTCCCCTTTGGTAATACATCCGCTCCCACTCAGAATAGAATTTTGACCATTTTGTCTGTCTTTTCATCCCAGCCTTATCTAGTGCCTCTGATACCGCTTGCCGGGAAACATTATATTCATCTGCAATCTGCTGGAAGGTCCATCCCTGTTCCCTGAGATTTTTCCATTCCTTTACCATATTGAAACCTTCTTTCTTTTATGGTATAATTTTTTTGAGGTAGGCAGGGGTTTTATCCCCTGCCCCTTGTGCTTTATGCTTTTAATTCTTCTACTGCTTTTTCGTAAGCCTGGCTCATTATCTCGGAAACCTTTCTCTGCTTACTTCCAACTCTCAACACTTCATCAGCTACATTCCATATACCTTGAAGGGTATTATTTGTTATACGGACTTCGTTAATAAGAGTATTAAAAGCATTTTCAACTTTAGTTTCAAAATTTTCAATTCTTGCCTCTAATCTTTTTTGTCCTTCCTCTAACCTTGCCATTCTTTCTTCCATCTGTTTCTCACCTCCTTCTATAATCTATTATATTACATAAACATTTATTTGTCAAGTAGTTTTTAAAAGAAAAGTGAGATTTTTTTATTAACTTTAAAGAGGGAGAGTAAAAACCCTCCCCCTTTACTTACTGCCTGCTTGCTATAGGTGCAGGTCTGTTTACAGTTCCATTACCTTTATATAAGTGAAGTCCAATTCCCAGTAAAGAGCTTGCTTTTTTCAATGCGTCACTACTGGCAGATTTTAAATCATCTGCAATACTAAAGGGTTTCTTCCCAGTAACCTGCCGGGTCTGTTTGTCGTAGGTATCTACCATAGTTAAATCTTTTCCTCCATACGCTTCCTTTATGACAGTCTGCCCTTCTATCTCTACTGTAAGCCTGCCTTTACAATATGCTTCATGCTCTGTAACATTCTCAGATACAATTTCCCAGTTCCAGGCATAACCAAAAGCCTCATTGAGACGGTCTATATAGTGAACTGTTTCCACATAGGCAAGCTGTTTCTTTTTCTGCCCTTCTCGGTGCTTTATAATTCCATGTGAAAATGGCCTTGATAATGCTTCCTGCTGGTCTATTCGGGAAAGTCTGTCTGTGTATTGTTCAAGTTTCTCCAGATTGTTACACAGAATTCTCTTACCGTTACCAGTAACATCCTCTTTTTCCGATAACTGCCTTAAATTCTTTAGTATTTCCTGATAAGCGAATTTACTCATTTGTCATCCCTCCATTTATTTTATTCACATTTTCGTAATGCCTCTATAAATGCCTGAAATACTTCTGTTATCTCTTGTTTCTCTTCTGCTGTCAGTTCCAGTTCATCCATATTCCAGGATAAGAACTTCCTGAATAATCCGGTGTAATACTTCTTTTGTTTTGCCTTGTTAAATGGTATATACATAATTTGCTCCTTCAGAGGGCCTCCGGTACGTCCGGATAGCCCCCTGTTATCTATCGTTAAAATGGAACCGTTTCCATAAGTTCTTCTAAACTCAGTTCTTCCTGTTCTTCTTCCTGTTCTTCATCTTTGTAATCCGGTATATCTCTTTCAAAACCTGGCATCATCTGTATCACTCCTTTGAAATTTTTAAGGGCCGGTTTCCCGGCCCCATCTGGTTTTACCATCTGGCTATTATTTTTTTTATTTCATTTTCTTTAACTGCCAGTATATGTTTGCATCCCTGATTGTGTTCACCCCTTCTGTATTTATAATCAGGGCAAGTGCATTCGTATTTACCGTTATTTGTTACCTGATACATTTTGAAGGTCCTGAGGTTTGTAACATTATATCCTTCCTCAGTCTTTACTATTACTAAGTTATCCTTGTCCTGATTGTAAGTTTCTTTTACTCTTTCTACGATTGTCATTGTTTATTTCCCCTTTCCGTGTTATAATTTAATTGGTTTTTATTTTAACGACCGTTGTAAGGCTTACCCTGGCCGGTAAGTCTTACTGCATTTTATCCGTCTTTACTGTGTTTATTCGCCCTTTTCCCGGTTTTACCGTGAGCCCGCTTGAGTCCTGCTTCCTTGCTGGTTCCCTCAGCGCCTACCTGCCCCGTGTATCCCGTGTTTCCCTCCCGTTTTGTTTTCCCTTCCCTTGATTATTATATTACCATATAGTTATGTATAAGTCAAGTTCATACAACAATGCAATACTGTAAAAACATAGATTTTACAATGGTTTCAAGCATGCAAAAAATAAATAAAATAATGCTTTTATTTTTAGCTTGACTTTTACATAAATATATAATAATATTATTTACAGAGGTGTGAATTATGAAAAAATTAGATTTAGAAATCTGCCAAAAATTACGGGAAGAAGGAAAAACTTATAAGGAAATAGCTGATTATTTCAAAGTAAGTAAGCAGGCAGTATTTGATTTGCTGGATAAAACTGGTTCGCCACGTAAAACAAAATATTCTCAGTTTTATAAAGAGTGGGAAAAGCTTTACCAAGAAGGTATGAGCACTAATGAGATTGCAAAAAAATATAGTTGCAATCAAACAACTGTATATCACTATCTCTCAAAAAAGATTGTAATAGATGCCGGTGAAGCGGCAGAGAAGATCTGGAGAAAAAGAAAACAAAAGCCGGTGAAGACAGGATGAAGAAAGTAGCAATATACATAAGGGTATCAACTCAAGAACAGGCCCTAGAGGGATACTCGATCCAGGCGCAGAAAGATAAGACGATAAATTATTGTAAGTCTAAAGAGAACTGGGTTATATCTGAAATATTTATTGACCCTGGTTACAGTGCGAAAAATTTGAATCGTCCTGCAATTCAAAAACTTATAGAAAATATAAAAGATTTTGATACAGTTGTTGTCTGGAAACTCGATAGATTGAGCCGTTCTCAGCAAAATACAATGTACTTGATAGAGGATGTTTTCTTGAAAAATAAAGTGGACATTGTGTCTCTCAGGGAAAATCTTGACACTGCGACACCCTGGGGGATTGCCATGATCGGAATTCTCTCTTCTTTTGCTCAATATGAGAGAGAAGCTATTCGTGAAAGGACGATGATAGGCAAACAAGAAAGAGCAAAAGATGGGCTGTATCACGGAAGCCTCCCCCCGATCGGATATGATTATATTAATGGTCAATTGATAATAAATGAGTACGAAGCTTTACAGGTAAAAGAAGTTTTTTCTCTTTACCTGGAAGGACATGGAACAAGAAAAATAGCTAATTTTTTAAATGGAAAAGGTTATAAACATAAGCACGGTTCCTGGCAGAATGGCACTACCGTAATAAATATTCTAACAAATCCATTATACGCCGGGCAAATTCAGGGAAAAGGAAAAGTATTTCAAGGCCAACATGAGGGAATAATAGAGAAAGAAATTTTCGAGCAAGTAAAAATACTAAGAGTACAGAGGGAAGCTACCAATAATAAAGCCTTCAGGCGAAATTCATTACTTTCCGGTATGATTTTTTGTGGTTTTTGTGGGGGAAGATACCATATACGCGGAGGAAGTATAAATTGTAAATACAGATATTATATTTGCTATTCAAAAGCAAAAAATACAAAACACATGATTAGAAATCCTGATTGTAATAATAAAACATGGAAAGCGGAAGAATTAGAACCTATTATAGAGAAAAAAATACTGCATTTATCTATAGATGAAAATTACACAAAAAGCCTTAAAAAAAATAAAAAAGAAAAAGGTCCGGAAAGAGAAAAAATAATAAGAAAAAAAATAGAAGAATTAAACGGAAAAATCAATAAATTATTAGATTTATATCAGGTAGATTCCACTACCGAAGTAAAAGAAATAGGAGAAAGAATAAGTAAGGTACATGAAGAAAAAAAAGCATTAGAAGAAACTTTAAAAAACCTTGAATTTAAAGAAGAAAAACCTGCAACAATAAGTAAAGAATTTAAAAATTTTCTAACAGCAATTCCAGAAAAATGGAAAAAATCAGATCTTCATGGTAAAAGAAAGATTTTAGAGGCTCTTATAGAAAAAATCGTATTAAGCGGTGAAGAAGTAAAAATAATATGGAGAAAAGATTTTTACATTCCAATCCAATCTCCATATATCTTTATTTGATTTTTGCCAACATGAAAACCTCATTACAATAAGATTTGCAACAGAGCCAAGGAGAGTAAGATTTCCTGCAAGGGTTGTAGCCATGGCAAGAGCAAGCCATATCTTCTGAGGATCATGAAAATATGGAATAAATGGGCGGAAAAGCAATACTGCCGGCACATTTGACACAAGATTACTCAAAACTGCAGACACAAACGTAAAAGAAACAATACCACCTTCTGAAACAGGTTTTGCCACAGAAAAAATTTTCTGAGAAAATCCCGAAGTTTCAATAGCACCTGTAACTACAAAGAGACCGGAAAAAAAGACAAGAAGAGACCAGTCTATTTCACGAAAAACCCTTTCAGGTTTCAACCTCCTTGTTATAAGAAGTATTGAGGCAGCAGACAGGGCAGCAAGAGGTATGGGGGCGCCGCATACGAACGCTACAAGCATTAAACCTGAAGCTATCAGGCTTTTATATAAAAGAGGTTTATAAATTTTTATTCTGAAACTGGAAGGTACCTGAAATTTATCACCTGAAAATTCCCGCCTGTATACAATAATTATTACAAGCCATGAAATAAAAAGCCCTGTTAGAGATACAGGGAAAAGATAGTAAATAAATGTAGTAAAAGGTATATGAGAAGCCATACCTATAATCATATTCTGAGGATTTCCCGTTATGGTGCATGTTGAACCAATATTTGCAGCAGTAACAAGACCTATGAGATAAGGAATGGAATTACGTTTCAATGTAAGTGTAATATCAAGCACAAGAGGGGTAAACATAATAACTACCGTATCATTCAAAAACATGGCAGATAAAATACCTGATATGACAATTATAAGAGCAAGTAACTGACGGGGAGTTCCTGCAAAGCGTATTACTGCAGAACAGATAAGCCTGAAAAAACCTGAAAGACTGAGATTGACATTTATTATCATAATGGAAAGTATAAGAACAATTGTATTCCAGTCAATAGCATTATAGGATTTTTCCAGGGGAATGGCACTGGAAACGATCAGAGCACAGGCTCCTACAAGGGATATAGTTGCACGGTTCATCCGTAATTTCGGGTAATGGCCTATAGCGATACCGGTAATGGTGACTATGATTATAATCAATGACAGATAACCTGAATATGACATAAAATTTACTTTTCAATATATTATTTTGAATTCCTGCGTGTATTTAAAAGTTTATAGTCACTTCATAAAATCCCGGTCATTTTTACAATTTATTACAATTTTAAAAAACTCCTGTAACAATTTAATATTATTATATAGCCATAATAAAAAGCATCAGAAGAAGCTGATAGCGAACAAAAAAGGAGGAATTACAATGTTTAAAAGATTTCTTGCAGCAGGAGTAATCATAGTGGCTCTTGGAATGGTTTTAGCAGGATGTAAAGGAGGCCCTATGGGGTTTCCGATGTTTGGGCCAATGGGAGGACCTATGTGCGGCCCCGGTGGTCATGGTGGACCAGGAGGCCCCGGTGGACCACCTCCAGATATGCAATGCAAAGACGGTAAATCTCACGGTGATGCAATGTGTGAACAACTGGATAAAATAGCAGCAGAACTCAAACTCACAGATGCTCAGAAAGTGAAATTCGAGGAAGTAAAAAGTAAACTGAAGGCTAAGATGGAGCCTCCCAAAGAATGTAAAGAATGCAAAGACAATGAACATTTTGACTTTATGGCAGAAATGAAGAAAGATAATCCTGATGTTAACATGATGGCAGATAAATGTAAGGAAGACATGGACAATATGTCTGCTAAAATGAAGGAACGTATTGACAGAGACACAAAAGATATGAAAGAAAATATAGATTTATTTACAGGTTTTTATAATACCCTGGATGAAAATCAGAAAAAGATACTCATTGATAAAGTACATAAGAAAATTAATGCAATGGAAATTTTAAAAGAAGATTTTTAAAGATTTATATGAGGATCGCGAAGGGTGAAGAGTGAAGGGTGAAGAGAGGAACAGGTTCTCATTCTTCATCGTGAACACCCGGTCGTGGCTGTTAGAGTCAATAAAAAAATCGCCGGCATTATCGGCGATTTTTTATTTATTGTCAAAATATTTTATTATGTTGATTTTGTAGGATCTAATATTTCTGCAGGGAATATTTAAAGAAAGGGGAAAGAAATGGATAAAATTGAATGGAATATTCCAATAAAAAATCTGAAAATAGAAAATGATGAAGTTCATATCTGGCTTGCATCTCTTAATGCAGGCAGGCCATCTACGGAAGGTCTCGAAAAAATTCTGTCAGAAGATGAAATAAAAAGGGCGGAAAAATTCTACTTTAAAAAAGACAGAAATCATTTTGTTGCCTGCCGGTGTATACTCAGAAATATTCTCAGTCTTTATTTAGACATACCGGCCGGAGACATAAAATTCTCTTATAATACTTACGGGAAACCATCTGTTCCTGAAAAAAAAATTTTCTTCAATCTATCCAATTCATACGGCCTTGCCATTTATGGTATAACCTGTAATAAAGAAATAGGTATCGACATAGAACATATTCCGGAAGATTTTTCGTGGGAAGAAATAGTGGAACAATTTTTCTCTAAAAAAGAAATCATGGAATTATATAAAACTCCCTGTGATATGAGGAAAAAAGCCTTTTTTAACTGCTGGACCAGAAAAGAAGCCTATATAAAAGCAAAAGGCATGGGACTTTCAATTCCTCTTGACAGTTTTGATGTTTCACTTATGCCGGGAGAACCGGTAAAATTACTGGAAGTAAGAGGAAAAAGGGAAGAAAAATCTCCCTGGTTTTTAAAGGAAATTTTAATAAATAACAACTATGTATCTGCTCTTGCCGTAGAAGGATATAATCTCACGTTTAAATACTGGAAGTGGAATCTCATAACAGAATCTGACCATTAATACCGAATAAAACCCCTTCACCCTTCACTCTTCACCCTTCACCCTATTTTTCTTTACACTTCTTTACAATTAGAAAAAACTCTCTTAACAAGTTTATATTATTATACATTCATAAGAAAAAAGCAACCAGAGTGGTAGCAAAAATTTAAAAGGAGGAATGTAAAATGTTTAGAAGGTTAATAGCAGGAGTATTACTTGTGGTAGGAGTAGGGTTATTTCTACCGGGATGTAAAGGACAGTCAGAGATGAGAGGAAAATTCAGGAAGGAAGCAATGATGGAAAGAATGGATAAAATCGTAAAAACTCTGAATTTAACTCCGGAACAGGCTACAAAATTCAACGAATTAAAAAATAAGATAAGCGAAAAAATGGATAATGGCTTAAAAGAAAGAACAACTTTCAGAGAAGAAATGCTCCTTGAGGTAAAAAAGGATAATCCTGATGTAAAATTACTGGGAGACAGGGCAAAAGAAAGAATAGATATTGCCTCTAAAAATGCAAAAGAGAGTATAGATTTATTTACAGATTTCTATAATACACTGGATGAAAATCAGAAAAAAGTTTTCATTGAAAAAGTTCATAAAAAGATAAGTGCCCTGGAAACACTCCAGGAAGAATAGAGAGTAGTGAGTGGTGAATAGTGAGTAGAGCAGGCTTAATTTTGCTCACTATTCACTTAAAAATTTTTAAGGTATTTTTAAGGTATTTATGTATAATAATAGTCAGGAGGTGTTGAAAATGAAAAAAATAATAATCAATATAATAACAATATCAATTATGTTCGGTATGACCATTCTTTATGCCATAGCAGGTAATACTGAATATAAAAAACTTGACTCTTTCAACATCATTCCATCTGACAGACTGGAATTGACTCTTGATAATAATATACAAAAAAATATTACTGTAGTTAAAGAAGATGATATTTTATATATAGACTCCAGCTTTTTTACAACTTTTTTAGGTATTAATATTCAGGATCAGACAGAACAGTCACGAACTGTAAAGGAAAGTACAGATAAGGAAATTATCTGTTTACCTTTATTTAAAAGCCTTGACAGTCTTAAAATAAGATATACATACAGTTCTCTTTACGGCAAAGAAATAATAAGGATAAGAACAGACGGTGAATTTAAAATTTACAGAGCATCTAACTATATGCCACAGACAACTGTTTCATACGGGAATAACCCGTCAGGGACAGGCACGTCATACTATGGAAATAGTTCGTATACAGGAACAGGAAATACCATCGGTAATTGCTCCGGTACAGGTTATTATTACAGTTCATCCTGTTCATCAGGCGGTTATGGCGTACCGGGATATGGCTATTATTATCCCGACGGATATACACCGGGAAGCTGTCAGAATATTACCTATCCGAACCAGCAATTAAATGTAACACCGGTAATATCAACTTCTCCCGGCCCTCTTCCCAATATCGTAAGTCCTCTTTCGAATATTGTAAAACCATTATAATTGTGTGAAGATTGGAGGGTGAAGAGTTAAAATTTTCACCCTTCACTGTTTAAATCCATCCGGGTAAAATCTCTTTAGAATACCATCTCATAAAAAATCTCTCTTCAGGTATACATACTCCTTCTACCTTTATCTGTCTTTCAACTGTATGTCTTCTTCTGGCAAAAGGTGAAGTAAAATCTCTACCGAATCCGTTCACAAAAAATCTGTCACTCAATGTCCCGAAAGATCTAAATTTTGTGAGCGGATGAGTTCCATATACCGGTAACGACATAAAACGACTTGTATCAACAGGTACCCAGCCATAGGATGGCAGATAAACCTCCGGTATTTCATGATCGAGATATCCCAGCCGGCTGTCTTCTTTCCAGATAGAGAAACCTACTATGCTTCTTGCAGGCAGGCCTGCAACCTGGCAGAGAGCTATGAAAATAGTGGCATGATTGCCGCAGCTTCCCTTACCCTGAGAGAGAATCTTTTTCGTGCTTATACTTGTATAGGGAAGTACATATTTTACTTTATCTACAACAAAATCATAGAGTTTTCTTGCTATCAGGAATGTTTTTCTCTCACCCTGAAGTATTTCTTCAACTCTGTTTCTTATCTCTTTTTCTCCCGTCTGAAAAAGAAGTTCCGCCTTCTGTACTACCTCTCTTAATTGCAGGTCTTCACTCTTCATCATTTCCTCTATAAGATACTTCTTTTTTATTTCCTCCGGTATATCTTCAAGAGTTCCTGTAAGATGGGGATAAAGATGATATTTCAGGTTAACGGTTTCAATTTCGAAACTAACCGTAACATCATGTTCTACGTTTGGCAACAAATCCTTTATTTTATTAACTATAACAGTTCCATCTTTATTATCCCACTGACATATCAACTTTTCATCCGGATCGGGTATTACCTTAACAGGAGTAATCAATCTCTGATGTATATAATCTTTAGGCAAACTCTGGGAAGCTTCCATTTCTTTAATTATACCGGGACCGGTATTCCTGAAACAGTAATTTATGTCTACAGTAGATCTGCGGCCTCCTGAAAAAGAATAAAGAATATTTCTGTCAAGCTCAAAAGTAAGGAGTTCATTTCTTTTAAGTTCAAGAGTCCATACCCTGTCCTGTGTTACAATAATACTAGAGCTATGCTCGCAGTCAGGAAGTTTATAGGAAGTAAGTATTACTCCTGTTTCAGGATCAAGAGCAAAGATTTCTCCTTCAACAACATCGAGAGTCCATAAATATTTTCCGTCATGACAGAGCCCTCTGCAGGAATAGGTAGGAGCATCAAAGGTTTCCGCCTGAATATGGCGGGGAAATTTTATGACGGAAATCTGATTATTTGCAACTGTAAATTCAGGCTGATCCGGTGAAATTATCCACAGGATTTTATCCCTGCAGGTCATTCCGAGATATGGCCTGGTTACTCCCGGTATCTTCCCTATAAGGACACAATTATTATCAGTAATACGGCGTTTGTAAAGATTACATGTTTCTTCATCATATTCCCAGAGATATTCTCCGTCATAACTTATAGTCTGAGGGCGCCTCACTACAGATTTTACTCTGTCTATAATATCTCCTTTATAAGGATCCAGAAGAATTAATTCACCTGTTTCTATATCTGCTATCCATACACCATTTTCATTGAATGCTATGGATGCAGGACTGGATACAGGCACTTTTATTCGATTTATGAGTCTTACAGGTTTTTTCATGATTATTCCCTTTCTGAGATAAAATGATAGGAAATAAATTCAAAAATTATAGTAAAAATCCTGCTGAAGGAAATTTATATAATACGGAGAATAACAGAGAGTGAAAAGTGAAAAGAATAGGATATTACTCACTATAGTAAAAATCATGAAAATTACAATAAAGGAGATAGGTAAAATGAAAAAAATATGTTTCTTGACTCTTTGTATGGTAATCTTAACTTCCCTTATAGTTCAGGCCAGACCTCTGGTAGTATTGACTACAGACTTCGGACTTAATAATGAAGCAGTAGGACTCTGCCACGGAGCAATACTGGCAATAAATCCGGATATAGAAGTAGTTGATCTCTGCCATAATGTTAAAGCTTTTGATGTAAAACAGGCATCGCTCATACTTAAAGGAACTGAATGCTTTCCAGAGGGAACCGTTTTCGTATCTGTAATAGATCCGGGAGTTGGAACAGATAGAGGAGCAATAGCTATAAAGACAAAAAAAGGATTATATTACATAGCTCCCAATAACGGACTTCTGACATATGTTATAGAAGAACAGGGTCTTGAAGCGGTCTACGAACTGGATACAAAAAAAGTTAATCCTCAGTGGAGCAGAGGAACCTTCGATGGCCGCGATCTTTTCAGCCCTGCAGGAGCAATCCTTGCCATAAACAACGGCAAAATGGACTCAATAGGACATGAAATAAAACAGGAAGCTATAGTTATGTTTATGGTGTTACAGGCAAAAATTAATGAAGGTACCATATCGGGAGTATATGTTCAGGAAGATGAGCCTTTCGGGAATGCATGGACAAATATAACAGAAGAAGATCTGAAGAAAATTTCAGTAAAACCGGGCGATAAACTCCACATCACCGCAGCCGGTATTGAAATAGATCTGCCTTTTGTAGTTACATTCGGAGAAGTAAAAAAAGGTGAACCTCTTGCCTATATGAACAGTGAAGGAACACTTGCTTTTGCAATAAATCAGGGGAATTTTACCCTTAACTATAATTTGAAAGAAGGCATGGAAATAAAAGTAAAAAAACAGTGAAGGGTGAAAGGTGAACTGATAACTGGTCACTGCTCACTGGTCACTGATAAAGAAAGGAAAGTGAATTTATTAAATGATCGAAGTAGAGGTATTAAACTCTTCCATATCTGACATAGAAGCAGATGCAGTGCTTACAGGTATTTTCGAAGATGATTGCACGGCTGAAAGGCTATGCGGAAAAGACGAAAAATTTAAATATATGGTAAAAGACCTTATTGAAGAAGGTGAAATCAACGGCAAACTTGCCGGAACAACCCTGGTTCACAGCCGCGGAGAAATCAAACCGCGGAGAATATTAATAGTTGGACTGGGGAAAAAAGAGAATCTTTCTCTGGACAGGTTACGGGGCATGGCAGCAGTATCAGGAAGATTGCTTCGTGATATTCAATGTCAGAAAATAGGTATACATCTTGGTTTTTTACCGCCTGGCTTTCGTTATAAAGATACTGCAATGGCAGTTATAGAAGGGTTTTTCCTGGGTCAGTACAGTTTTACAAAATACAGACATGAAGAAAAAAAACTGGAAGTTAAAAAATTCGGCATCTATTTCCCTGAAGAAATAAAATTTGATGCAGATTTAATCTCTCATGCCATAAGAACAGGTGCATTTATAGCAAAAGCAACAAATCTGAGCCGCGATCTCTGTAATGAACCGGCAAATGTACTTACACCTGTAAGACTCGGGAAAATTGCAGGTAAACTGGCAGAGGAATACGAATTAAAAGCAAATATTCTTGATGAAAAAGAAATGCAGTCTATGAATATGAACCTTATGCTCGCAGTTTCAAGAGGCAGTAAAGAGGCTCCCCGTCTCATAGTCCTCGAATACTGCGGAGCAGGAGAAGGGCAACCTGTATATGGTTTACTCGGCAAAGGAGTAACCTTTGACAGCGGAGGAGTATCACTGAAGGATCAGACTGCTATGCATCATATGCATCTGGATAAAACTGCCGGTGCCGTAGTAATTGGCATTTTAGCAGCTCTATCGTCCCTTAAAGCAAAGATAAATCTCACAGGTGTCATACCTGCCGTTGAAAATATGCCCGGTGGCAATGCTTATAAACCGGGAGATATTATTAAAGCTATGTCAGGTAAAACTGTAGAGATAACAAATACCGATGCAGAAGGAAGACTTATTATGGCAGACAGTCTCACCTATATGCAACAGATACTGAAGATTGATAATATTATAGATTTTGCCACACTTACAGGAGGCTCTAAAACTGCCCTGGGAACAGATATTATCCCTGTATTTTCTAAAGATAAAGACATGGCAAATCTATTCAGAGAATCCTGCTGGCACAGTGGTGAAGTATGCTGGGAAATGCCTCTTTACAGAAACTATTTGAAACTTCTTAAAAGCCATGTAGCAGATATAAAGAATATGGTAAAAGACTCTCCTTCTACTCTTCTGGGAGCTTTATTTCTCGGAGAATTCATAGACAATAATACAAAGTGGATGCATTTAGACATTGGAGGTCATGAATTCAGAGAAGAGGAATTTTCCTATCAGGCCTATGGTGCTACTGCCCTTGGCATGAGATCCCTTATAAGATACTATCTCCATCTGGCAGGCGAAGATATAGGCACAGATATGGAAGACTGGAAAATTTTATAAGTGAAGTGTGAAGAGTGGAGGAGAAACATGGCTTTCACCCTTCACCCTTCACCCTTCACCCTTCACTAAACTTATGAATTTCAATGATAAATTAAAAAAACAACTCCACAATTTATTTTCCAGATGTAAAGAATCATCCATTTCAGAAGAAGTCAAATCTCATATTAACCTCATCATTTACCTGTTAAATTCCCTGCCTCACGAAGAAATATCTGTGGCAGGGAATTTATATAACCTTCTGTCTCTTAAAGAATGGAAAAAAATTATATATAATACAGAAGGATTTACCTTCAAAATAAGAGCATGTTCCGGTGGTAAAATAATATGTCAGATCTCGCCTGATATGGATTTAACCATAGAAGAAAAACCTGAAAAACACAGAATAATATTAAATATACGTGGCACAGGAAAAATCTCTTTTCTTTTATCACCGGTAGAATCTCCCGGCACTGTTTTATTATTTCCTTCTTCTTTTATATTCTTTTTATATTTAAAGAAAGGAATTACAGTTTTATTTGGCACCGCCCATGGCATTTCCCATAAAATTCTTCTCTCAATCTATTTAAACTCTTCAACCAATATTATTTTATTGAAAAAATCTAAAATCTTAAAAAATTTATCGTCATTTCTGTCTGACCTTTACCAGGTAGAAGATAAAATGATTGATAATACAGAGAATAATAGTGCTCTTCTGGAAAAAAATCCGGAAAAAAATGAAAATCTTTCTGGTAACAGTATTACGATAAATCAGGTAGATCCCATATCTGTCGAAGTCGGGTTAAATCTGCTTACTATTATAGATCCGAGACTTGACCCGCCTCTGGTACTGAATGCTATGACACAATTCAGAAAGACCTTTCTGGAAATATTTGGTTTTAATCTTCCCGGAGTCAGGTTCAGAGATAACCTTACACTGAAGCATAATCAGTATATTATTAAAATCAAAGACAACACCGTTGCCACAGGAGAAATAGTAAAAGATCGTTTACTTGCTCTCGGCCTTGAAAATGATCTGGCAGAACTTACAGGACCTGCCTATGGCCCGGATGAAGTATATGGCTTGAAAGGCGTATGGATTGAAAAAACGTTCCGGGAAATAGCAGAAAGACATGGGTGTCTGATTATGGAACCAGGTGAAGTCATATGTACCCATATAGAAGAAACATTCTCCAACAATCTGGAAAAATTTATGATACTCCAGGTTACGGAATTATTGCTGGAAAATTTTATGGAAATAGACCCTGAGAAAGTCAGTGAAATAAAAAATAATCTCGGTATGGCAAAAATAAACAGGATATTTAAATATATGGTCAGTGAATGGCTCCCTCTTACAGACCATGAGTTTATCATTCAGAGTATATATGAAATTTCTCAAAAAGAAAAACATCCGGGAAAAATTTATGAAGAACTGCGTAAAAGATTTATGCCTTACATATTACATCAAACAAATCTGGATATAACTGATTGTTTTACCGTATCCCCCAAAACAGAAGAAACCCTTCTGAAATTCTCAAAAAAAATAAAAACAGGTTACAGTATTAATATGCCTTTTTCCATAAAAGAACGATTCTTTAAATCTACAATAAAGTTGCTCTACAGAGATAATATTAAAAGCAGAGCAGTAATCTTCTGCTCATCCCGGGTAAGACCTTTATTGCTGCAGATTTTAAGAGAAAATTTCCCTGAAATAAAAATTTTCTCCTATGATGAAATACCTGATACTCTTCCTTTAAAATTTCAGGGAGAATTTAATATATAACTCCCACATTCACCACTTTTTTAATATTAAGATAATAACAATAAGAATTGTTAAAATGATAAAAAAAGTAAGTATCTTTTTAATGCCTCTGCCTTCAGGAATAAATTTTGCAGTAATTCTCTTACATCTCTCTGACTGAATTTTAATATCTCTTTCTTTACTATAAGTAACAGGAGGCAATGAAGAAGGTTCATTAAATAAGGTTATACCTTCAAGTTGTTCTTTCATTTCCATTGCAGAAGAAAATCTATCTTTTGCATTATATTTCAGGGCTTTTATAATAATAGTTTCCAGTTCAGGTGACAGGTCAGGATTAAATGCTCTTACCCGATCGAATTTGAATCTTTTTGGGCTTATTCCTGTAAGAAGATGATGAATGGTAGCTCCCAGGGCATATAAATCCGATCTTGGTTCTGCCAGGCCGAAATATTGTTCTCCAGGAGCATAACCATTTGTACCTATGGCTGTATTTACCTGGTTATTTTTGGGATCTATAGCCCGTGCAATTCCAAAATCTACCAGCACTATATGTCCATCAGGTTCGACCATAATATTATGAGGTTTAATATCACGATATACAACAGGCGGATTTCTGTTATGAAGATAATCCAGTACATCTAAAACCTGTCTGGCCCAGTTTATTACTTCTTTCTGAGGCAATCCTGGATTACCATCTCTCTTAAGTATTTCTGCCAGATTATAACCTTCTATAAAATCTAAAACAAGATAATAACGACCATTTGATACAAAATAATCTATGACACCGGGAAGACCGTGATGATTTAAATTGGCAAGGATATTGGCTTCTCTTCTAAATCTTTCTAATGAATGATTTAACTCTCGGCCAGGGAAAAACTCTTTAACAGCGAATATAATATCCAGTTTACAATCTACAGCTTTATAAATAAATCCTCCCGAACCTTCCTTTATTAACTGAATAATTTTATAACGGTTCTGGATTATTGTTGGTAAAGGTAAAGGCTCTATATGGAAAATTTTAACCTCTAACGAAGTACCGCACCCGTTACAGAATTTTGCATTATCTTTATTTTTTTGGCCGCAATAAGAACATAATGACATAAGATTAATCCTGTCGCTTATTACACTTTACTGACCTGGCTAGAATAGTGTTTTTTTATGACAGTTAGATTCATTTTTTTGAACACAATAAAAAAACTCTAAACCCTTTTTCTTTTTCCCGGTCTTTATGTTATAATTATACCATATTTGTTAAAATATACTTATAGAAATTCCGATAAAAAAATAAGTGGGGAGGGGTATTAAAATGTCTTTGCCGGGTCAGGACAATTATATTTTTTCTAACATAAGAAGATGTAACAGAAACTTACTCTTTGTAAATGGAATAATACTTTTAATCATAATCTCTACAGGTTTTTATCAGATAAGATATCTTTATAATTTCTTCTTTGGCCCCTTCGATACAGACGGTAAAACCCTGATTTCAATTAAAGAGCCTGATAAAGTAGAAAAATATTTTTGTACTATAACAGGTGAGGAAGTTTATGATTCAGGTGTGCAGCATGTTGTTACAAATGTAGATAAATATACAAACAAGGTGACAGGTGAAAGAATAGAAGCTTATTACTATATACTCGTAGTAAATAAAAGATATCTTATAGTAAAATCTCCTGACAGGGAAAGAAATCATTCCTATTCAGGTGCTATTGTAAAAATACCGGCTGATGTAAAAAATACTATACTTGATCAGGTAAAAGAACAGGAAACAAAAGCATATTTTTTACCTTTCATGATGGATGCAACAAATTTCAGAACAAATGGTTACTGGTATTTTGGAATAACTCTTCCCATTTTACTCATAGTGCTATGGAATTTAATTAAATTTGTTCAAAGAAATAATTGCCACGAAGAACACCCTGTATACAAAAGACTGGGTAAGTACGGCGTGGCATCAGACATAGCTTCCAGGATAAATGACGAAATAATTGCTCAGTCACTCATTACCGGTTCTATAAAAACTACGCCTTCGTGGCTCCTGATTGAGAGATTCTTTACCCTTGACATAGAAAATCTGGCAGATATTATATGGGTATATAAAAAAATCACTACCCATAAAGCTTACGGTGTTATTACAACAGGTCAGACATTTGAATTATGCATTATGACACGGGATGGAAAAGCTATTTATACAACAGGAAAAGAAATACAGATTGATGAAATAATAAGGAATATATGCAATAAAGCACCATGGGTTATAGCAGGTTTTTCTGCAGAAATAAAAAATTTATGGGACAGGCAGAGGAATACATTTATTGCCACAGTAGATCAAAAAAGAGAAGAAACATTCAAAACAAGAAAGAATCCTTCAGAAAATTAAAATACAGGAAATCTGGTAAAAAAATGGCTTTATCACCGGGAATATATTTATTATTAATCTTTTTTATCGTCATATCTCTTCCGGGAAATTGTAATGAAATCTCATACTATGACAATTTTCCGGGAAGGCTGGCCCTTACATTTGATGATGGCCCCGATCCTTACTATACGCCTGTAATTCTTGATATTCTCAGAAAAAATAATATCAAAGGGACTTTTTTTGTAACAGGTATAAATGCTTCTCTCTATCCGGATATGATAAGAAAAATCGCAGAAGAAGGTCATACAATTGGAAACCATACTTACAGTCACATAAATATGAGGACAAGAAGTGACTATAATATTTTAGAAGAACTCCAGATAACACAGGAACTGGTAGACAGAGCACTGGGGTATCACTACAAACTGGACCTGGTTCGTCCCCCTTACGGAGAATATGATTATAGCATATATGCTCTTCTCTCTCATTACGGGCTAATACCTGTACTCTGGCAGATAGACAGCCAGGACTGGATGTGCTACGGTGATTACTATGTGCTGGACAATTTATACAGACAATATTACAGAGGAGGAGTAATCCTGTTTCATGACAGCTGCCCATCAGCAGGACACATACTTCAGGAATTCATTGATCGAATGCATTATAAAGGATTCAAATTTATAACAGTAGAAGACTTACTGTATCAAAAATACAAGATATCCATAGAGAAACCTTTAAAGGATTCTTCTGTAAAGAAATATGATAATGTTGATAAATGTGATATAAGAACGAACAGTATGTATTTTAACAACAATCCACTCGGTGAAAATGGTAAAATAAAAGGTAATAACCATTATATTTCGGTAAAATTTTTCTTCAATCAACTTGGACTGGACTATAACTGGGATAATTCAAAAAAAGAATTAACCTTCTGTGGCAATAAATACAAATGTTTAATCATTGACGGTAAAGCTTTTATATCTGCAGAAACACTTATGAGAGAATTTTCTCTCCGAATAAGGGATAAAAATACAGATTTTTTTTATCCTTCCATATATCTTAACGGTATTTCTCTCAGAAAAGAAGCATTTTTCTATCATGGAGAACTATACTTTATATTAAGAGATGTAGAACAGATAACAGGTATAAAATTCAAATGGAAATCAGATATGGAAATTTATGCCGGTAATAAACAAATAAAAGGGAAAACCTTCTGTGGAACAACCTGTTTGTCTCTTTCTTCCCTTTATGAAACAGGTCTTATTGAAATAGAACATAAAAAAGATAACGAGATAAATATCAAATTAATAAAATTTATGATAAATGACGAATTTTTTCCTTTAAAATCATACAGAGACGGTGTAAGCAATGAAATAAAAGTATCAGTCGGGGACATTTCAAAGATTTTAAACATATGGGCAGAAGATCTTAAGATAACCGCTTCATATGACGGAATTTATATTAATCTTTCTTCATTGAAAACTATTAATGGAATTACTATAACTGATGAGCCGAAGAATTATATGATAAAAATTTCTGCAGTGAAAAGTGAAAAGTTAAATGTGAAAGGTGAAAAGTGAATAGTAAAGGGTGAAGAGTGAAGGATGAAAGGTGAAGGATGAAGAGTGAAATTTACCCGTGACGCATTACGCATTACGCATTACGCATTACGCATCACGACTCACTCTTCACCCTTCACGATTTTCATATAAATTTATAAAGAAAACAGGGAAATGTCATTTAAAGTCGAAGTGTTTAAATTAAGGGAGATTAATAGTTTTATGAAAGAAAGGATTGAACCAGTGTGGAAGAGAGAATTGATCAATTAATTGAACAATTAAAAACCGGAAATATAGAAACCCGTATGAAAATAGCCTGGATGATGGGTAAAATTAAAGATCCGAAAGCCATTGATCCTTTAACTGGATTATGCAGTGATGAAAATGAAGATGTAAGGGAAAAGGCAGTCAAGTCTCTGGGAGAAATAGGAGGGAAAGTGGTATTAAAACCGCTGTTGAAAGCCCTTGAAGATATAAGCTGGAAAGTAAGAAGAAATGCTGTCGAAGCTTTAGGTATTCTCGGTGATAAAAGTGCAGTATCACATCTGTTAAAACTCCTTGATGACTGGGAAATAAGAGCAGATGTCGCCCAGTCTCTCGGTATGCTCGGTCATACGGAACCACTTCTTAAAGCTCTTGAAGATAAAGACGGATGGGTAGCAGGAAGGGCCGCATCTGCTCTCGGAAAAATCGGGGCAAAGAATGCTGTACCGTTCCTCGTAAAAAGTCTTACAAATGAAGACTGGACAGTAAGAACAAATGTAGCGGAATCTCTCGGAAAACTCAGAGATAATACTGCAATAGAACCGCTTATTAACATTTTGCTGGAAGACAAAGTAAGCGGTGTAAGAAGCAGTGCCTGTGAAGCTCTCGGAAAATTCGAAGATAAAATAATTGTAGAACCCTTAATAAAAGCTCTTTCTGACAGTGACTGGGATGTAAGAAGAAATGCTGCAGAAGCTCTGGGCAAACTGGGCGATAAAAGGGCAGTTGAACCTCTTATTAATTCTCTCTTCGATGAGAGCTGGAATACCAGAAGTAATGCAGCAGATTCTCTGGGTAAACTCTGTGATGAAAAAGCAGTGGCTCCTCTCGTAAAATTACTGGACGATGAACACGAAACAGTGAGAAGTAATGCGGCAAAATCACTCGGTATACTGGGAGGACCCGATATAGAAGAAGCACTTAACAGAGCTCTGGAAAAAGAAAAAGATAACTGGGTAAGAGCCTATCTTTCTGAGGCCACAGGTATGATAAGATCCCGCAAAGGTTCAGAAGGTCGTAAAAAGATACTTGTTGTAGATGATGATAAATTTATATCAAAATTTATTTCCAGTGTTCTGAGTTCGGAAGGATATGAAATAGATGTGGCCTATGACGGCGCAGAAGCTCTCAAAAAGGTTGAAGTCAACAGACCTGACATTATACTGCTTGATATTATGATGCCCGTAATGGATGGCTGGGAAACGGCAGAAAAATTAAAATTAAATCCTGAAACAAAATCTATACCTGTAATTATAGTAACAGCCAAATCTCAGGAAAAAGATGTACAGAAAGGTGAAGAACTGGGAGTTGCCTGTTATATGATAAAACCCTTTAATCCAGTTGATCTGACAAAAACCATCAGGGAAATTCTCTCAGTCTTTAAAGGGTGATGTGGTGAAATTCAGTTTTATATTCTATCTCTTGCTATTACTGATGGGTCTTTCATCTTTTATATACGGACAGGAACTTGCTTCGGTGAGATCCAGAACAGATGAAGATCATATTGCAGAAGACATTTATATAAGAGAACAACCTGTAATGACTGTTCATCAGGAAAGTTCCTATGACCCTCAGACAAGAGCTCAGGCTATTGCAGATAAATTAAACTCTCTCTACGCAAAGGGAATTTCTACAGATAAGATATATTATAAAAAAGAAGTAAAAAAGATAAAGGAAAATGGGAAGGAAAAAGAAAAACCTGCCGGCGTAAGTATCTACTGGGGTCAGGAAAAACTTATTACTATCACTGATTTGCAGGGGAAATTAAATAATTCAGGTGCTGAAGAACTTGCAGGCAGATGGGTCGGGAATTTACAGAAGGCCTTTTCTTCTCAGCCTACCCTCAAGGTATTTCCCTCACAGATTCTTCTTGGACCCGGGGAAAAAAGTGATATAAAAATCCTGGGCACATCAACAGGTAAACTCACATGGAAGATAAACACGCAAAATATTATAGAAATAAAAGAAACAGATATCAGGGACAGACTGGTTGTGAGGGGTATTAATAAAGGAGACAGCACTGTAGAATTCGAAAAAGAAGGGGTTAAAATTAAGATAACTGTTTCAGTCAGAGAAAATTGTGCCGAATTTTCCACTCCGAATATTATCTCTGTGAGTGGCACCCCATGTCAGTCTGATGTTATAAGAGATGCAGTCATAAAGGAACTGACCCGTTCTATTTCTCTGAAGTCAGGGGCAAGATTATCTATAGATCCATTTAATATAAACCCTGGTCTCCTTTCTTCCGGTAAAGAATTAAACCTTCTCGTTCCGGTCAGGATAGAAGGAGACGGTATTGTAGCTATGGAACGATTTTTACCTCTGAAGGTCAGGCATCAGGAAGAGAAATTCAAAAAACCTGTTTCACTTTTCGTAAGTGACAGTCCGGAAAAGATAGTAAAAGACGGCGTAATGTTTTCCCATATCCTGTCAGGCACCTCACCTGTAAGACTGTTATATTATCATCAGAATGGCTCTGAACAGGATAAATATCTTATAATAGACGTGTTCAACCCTTATAAAACAGCATGCAAAATATGGTTTATAAGCGGTACAGGAGGGCCGAACCCTCAGGAGGCCTTTGTAGGGCATGTGGCAACATCCAGATTTATGAGAAACTGTCTCTTTAATTCGGGACAGTTTCTTACCATACCACCTGAAGAAAGAGTTGTCATATATATGCAGAAAATGGCTCCAAAGGAAATACTTACAGGTCTTTTTCACATCCAGCCTTCTCCGTCGTCATTTCTGGAACTTACAATAAGAGCCGAGTCAAAACCTTCAGGTCAGATTACTAAAGAAATTCTGCCAAGAGACTCGGATTCTACTCATTGCAGAGGTGTTTATCCTGAACCTTTTGTGAATATAAATGAAACATATATTGCAGGAGAACCGGAAAAATCTATATACATAGGTAAAAATCCATTTCTTGATTCTATGGATGAAGGAGGCCCTCTTTACGGGAATTACGGAGTGTTATATGATATGACCATTAAGATGAAAAATCCCTCTTCCGATGTAAAAGAAATGGAAATGAGCTTTACATCCCAGGGAGGTATAGCACAGGGCACTTTTCTTATAGACGGTCGTATGATAGAGACTCCTATAGTCAAATCTTCGGAACATGTATCTTTAGCCACTCTGTTTCTTAAAGGCGGAGAAGAAAGGGTGATTCATGTGAATACTATTCCGCAGGGAGGATCTCACTATCCTGTAAGAATTATATTGAAAAGTCGATGAAGAGGGTGAAGAGTGAAGAGTGAAAAGTGAAAAGTGAAAAGTGAAAAGTGAAGGGTGAAAGGGTGAAGATGATTTTACTGAATAACAATATTATTGATAAGTTATAATTGTAACTGGTCACTGGTCACTGATCACTGATAACTGGTCACTGCTCACTGATAACTGCTCACTGAAAAAGGGGTGCTTAATATTAAATGAAAATATCATATATTTGTATTTTTTTTCTGATAATAATGTTGCCTGTATGCAGTCAGGCAAAAACAGATTATTTTTATACAGGTCTCAATTATTTTTATTCCGGCAATATGAATAAAGCCCTTGAAGCATTCGATAAGCTTCTATCGGAGGAGCCGAATAATCATCAGGCTCTTTTTTACAAATCACAGATTTTAAAGAAACAGGGTAAAACGGGGAAATCTATTGCTGTACTTGAAAAAGCAGTATCTCTTCAGCCATACAGGTTATTATACCTTTACAAACTGGCAGATCTTTATTTAATAGCAGGAGAAAAAGGAAAATCAATAAATACGTGGAAAAAGATAAAAAAACTTTCCCCTGCTGACGTGGCTTCTTATTATAACCTTTCGGACATTTACCACAGTCAGGGCAAAATGTCGGACGCAATTACAGAACTTGAAGAAGCTATGAAAATATTGCCACAGGTTTCTCCAAAACTTCTCTGTCGTCTCGGCCTCTTCTATCTGGAAACAAATGAAATAAACAAAGGAATGGATTATCTGGATAAATCCTTCCTTCTGGAACCGGATAATCTGGAAACATGCCTTGCAGTGGCAGATGTTTTCTATAAATACGGAAATTTCTCCAGAGCAGCCAGGTATTACAGTAAAGCCATAGGCATAGACCCTTACAGAGTAAACGTTCACAGAAGACTTGCCTCTATATATTATTTAAGAAAAGAATTTAATAATGCTCTTATTCACTTTGAAAAAATAGCAAAGCTTCTACCTGACCAACCATCATCTTACTATAATATCGGGTGTATTTATTATTTAAAAGGTGATTTCAATAAAGCACAGGAAAAATTCATCAAATCGGTAGAACTGTCTCCGTCAAGCGGAAAATATCATTATAACCTTGCCTGTGTATATGTTAAACTTGGCAACTATGACAGTGCTTTAAAAGATTTTTCTCTGGCAGTAGAATTATGTCCTTCGTCTGGACGATACCTTTATGGACTCGGATGTATAAACTATTTACTGAAAGATACGGGAAATACATTGAAGAATTTCGAGTTAATATCCAATAATAAAACCGGTCCGGACAGTTATCTTGCAAAGGGAATAACCTATAGAGATAAAGGAAGAATAGATATATTAATTGAAGACATAGAAATTCAGGAATAATTTTTTATATTTTTTTATCTCATATTAAAATTAGGCATAAAAATTGTAACACTTGATTAAGTGATAATACATCATCATTATTACCATTAAAGGAGTGTTTATGTAATGACCAAAATGTTTCTATACTCTTCTGTTATGCTACTTCTTCTGTCTATTGTTACTTCTCCCGTATTTTGCAAGGACTTCAAATTTGATTCCACCATGACAGGTGATGAATTATGGCGCAGAGTAGATAGTTCCCTTTCAGGACTCCGTGATTACACAAGTGAGTTCAATGTGGATGCCAGTTCAAGAGATATTCATCTCAGTGTAAAGGGAAAATTATCATGTATACTCCCTGACAGAGTTAAATTTGTTCTTGAAGGACTGCCAAGTTTTCTCGGAGAACATAAAGAAATTATAACGGATAAGTCGATACAGGAACTCATTGACAGAAAGAAATTTTCTCATTCCATTGCAATGACAGAATTTATACAGGGAGAGCCATTTTATGTTATGAAAAGTACTGCCCTGGATAAAAAAGATAATCTTCAGGAAGCAAGGTTCTGGATTCATGCGGAAAATTATACATCAAATAAGGTTATACTCAAATATGCATCGGGAGGCTATGTAAGGGCAGAACAAAAATTTGAAAAGATTAATGGTTATATGTTGCCATCTTATGACGATATAAGCATTACCTTTCCGGAATGGCGTGCAAGAATGATTGTACAATTTTATAATTTTGCCACCAATACAGGTTTAAAATTTTAACAGACGAGGTTTAAACAGTGAAAATCATTGCTACAGGGGGAGGTACCGGGGGACATATTATACCGACTCTGTCTGTGATAAATAAATTAAAAGAACTTGAAGATATAGAGGTTCTCTATGTAGGTTCCGTAACAGGCATGGAAGCCACCATAGTACCGGCCAATGGTATAAAATTCAGAGGTATTCATTGCGGGAAATTGAGAAGATATTTTTCTTTAGAAAATTTCACCGATATGTTTAAGGTATGTGCCGGTTTTTTTCAATCATTGAATATTATAAGAAGCTTCAGGCCTGATGTAATATTCGCCAAAGGCGGATATGTAACAGTGCCGGTAGGACTGGCAGGAGGGGTTCTGGGCATTCCTGTCATAGCCCATGAATCCGATACGGTAATAGGTCTTTCCAATAAAATCCTCTTAAGATTTCTTAAAGGTATCTCCCTGGGTTTTCCAGAAGACAATTATCCGCCGGAGGTTCAAAAAAAAGGGAAATATACGGGAAGTCCTATAAATCCGGCTGTTATGAAAATCTCTCTTACGGAAAAAAATGAAGGAGTGAAACATTTCGGGTTTGATCCTGCCATACCGGTTCTTTTTGTTACAGGAGGAAGCCAGGGCGCAAGGGCAATAAATAATGCCGTAAAAGATATATTAAATGCTCTTCTTCCCTCTGTTCAGCTTCTTCATCAATCAGGAGAGCTGGATTATCCTTCTCTCTGTGAGGTGAGAGAGAAATTACCGGAAAATCTGAAAAAAAATTACAAATTATTTTCCTTTATTACAGATGATATGCCCCTGGCTTTACAGAGCGCCGATATTGTTCTTACAAGAGGTGGCGCAAATACTCTGAGTGAACTCACAGTATTAAAAAAGCCATCAGTCATAATACCACTGCCAGGAGCAGCCAATAATCATCAGTTAAAAAATGCAAGAGTAATTGAGAAACATGGTGCCGGTATTATTATAGAACAGTCCCTTCTGACAAAAGACCTGCTCTTAAATACTATTAAAGGTCTGATTACAGACAGAGAAAAACTGAAAAATATGTCCGGGAAAGCTGCTTCTCTGGCAAAGCCTGATGCAGCAGAATTAATAGCAAAAACCATTTTATCAGTGACCAGTTATCAGTGAACAGTGACCAGTAAACATATTTCATGATTTAAGTTCCAGGAAAGATTGTTCATAAAATCCGTAATCAGGATGATATTTACTTATGACATTTATTTCTGTGAACCCTGTCTTTAAAGCGGTTTTATAGGCTCTTTCATTGAATTTATAGATTACTCCGTAAAGTCTTTTTACTCTTTTTATTTCAAAGAGATAATTTATAAAAAGCTTCAGTGCTTCAGTGCCATATCCTTTTCCGCGGCAGTCATGAGGACCTATTATTATTCCCAGCTCTCCAGAACTTATATCCTGAGAGTCAGGGAAAAAACCTGTTGCACCTATATGATATTCGTGAGTATAAATTGACAGCACAAGTTTGTCTCTGTTAAATTCATCTGTATGAGAAATATTATCCCATTCCGTTATATCATAATCAGGAATTTTATAGCCTTCATGAAGAAGTCCTTCAAGATAACAGACTTCTTTATCTGTTTTCCATAACAATTCCCTTTCCAGGTCTTCTTTAACTCTTTCTCTGAGTTCCAGTGTATTTCCTCTGATTACACATGTATTCTCTCTCATTTATTTCATCTCCCTTTCCTCATATTCAGTGAAAAGTGAGTAGGGAAAAGTAATTAAAATCCCGTTTTTTTTTAACTTTTCACTCTAACAGCTATAACCGGCTGATAAAAAAGAAGAATGAGATATTATCCACTCTCCACCCTTAACTCTTCACCCTTCACTCTTCTCACAATCTACTGTTTCATTCCGTATCCAGTCAAGATAACTCTTAGAACCTTCAAGTATCGGTAAAGCTATTATCTCCGGTACAGTATAACTGTGAAGGGATTTGACTTTTTCCTGAAGAGCTGGAAAAAGTTCTTTTCTTGTTTTTATAATAAGTAAACATTCCTGATCTTCACAGATTTTTTCCTGCCAGGTATAAACAGAAGTTATGGAAGGAACAATATTTGCACAGGCAGCAAGTTTGCTTTCCACAAGAGAATAAGATATTTTCTTTGCTTCTTCCATAGATGAAACTGTTACATAAATTACTATAAAATCCGTCATAATGTTATTCCCCCTATAATTTAAAATCACCGCCGCCAATCAATGATCACTGATAACTGTTCACTGTTCACTGATAATGCCTGTCAATGGGAAAAACATGTAGCACCTATAAATTCTCTTAAAATAGAATTTGCCGGGATCATGTCTGTTCCTATAGGTAAAAAATTCCCTGTAAAACTTAAAATTCTCTTTGCTTCCGCATATTCGGGAAGAGATTTTGGAATTTCCAGCAGAAGAGGTTCTACAAAGGATTTAAGCACACCAAGTTCATATATGAGAACAGAATTAAACATAATATGGGCTTCTTCCTGAAAAGGAAAGATAAAACGCTCTTCTCCCCTCCTTACCATAGGCCAGTTGTGTATTGTCTGAAAAGCACTATAATTTCTGAACTGACTGTCTCTTACAATCCTTCTTATTATTCTGTTATCTGTTGTGGGAATTCTGTTATGATTATCCAGGTTGAGCTGTGTGAGAGGACTTACATATATTTTATATTTATTATCAGGATGAATGGATTCGCTCATAAGTGGATTTAATCCATGAATTCCCTCTACTATAAGGATACTGTTTGGAGGCACTTTTAATTCTTTGGTATCGGCACTGCGCTGTCCTTTTTTAAAATCAAATCTTGGCCTCAATACCTTTTCTCCCGCAAGGAGTCTTTCAAGATGATCATTAAAAAGGTGTAGATCTATGGCATTTATATGGTCAAGATCAGGCTTTCCCTGTTCATCTTTCGGTGTTTTGTCATTATCAAGATAATAATCATCAAGAGAAATAGCAACAGGTTTAAGACCGTTAACTTTGAGTTGAACCATCAATCTCTGGGCAAAGGTAGTTTTACCTGAAGAAGAAGGGCCTGCTATAAGAATTACCTTTATCCTGTCCCTGTTATTTTTTATCTGATCCGCAATGGCTGCAATCTTTTTTTCATGAAGTGCTTCCGCTATAAGGATAAGATCATTGATTTCTCCCTTCATAATTATGGAATTGAGAGACGACACATCAAAGACTTCCAGGATTTCACCCCATCGTCTGTATTCTTTATAAATACTGGCATGCTGAAACTGTGGTTCGAAAACCGGTATTCTGTCCGGGCTGTAATGATTTGGATAACGAAGGATTAACCCCGGAGGACAGAGGATCAATTCAAATTTATCCACTACCCCCGTGCAGGGAGGAAGACGTCCGAAGAAATAATCGGGATAATCATCACAGAAATAAAGTCTTATATAATCTTTTTTACGGAATTTTATAAGGGCTACCTTATCCGTTTTATTCATTTTTTCAAAAATTTCCGAAGCTTCTTCTTTCTTTATAACTTTCCCGGTAAAAGGAATATCTTTTTTAATGATTTCATTCATCTTTGCCGTAAGGGCAGAGAGATCAGAGCTTTTCATTGGTATGGAAATATCCCATCTACAATGAAGTCCCTTGGAAAGAGAGTGAACAATCTTAAGGTGTCTATCAGGAAACAGTTCATGATTGGCTTTTGCCAGAATCATAGATAAACCTCTCACATAAATCTTTGAGCCATCGGGATGAGTAATATCTACAAAGCTGACATTACAATCTTTATCGGGCATTTCCCAGAGATCTCTTATACTGTTATCTACGAGAGCTCCAAGAAATTGTCTTTCAGGACAGGGGAAAGATTGTTTTGCTATATCCAGAAGGGTAGTATTTTTTTTCACTTCAATTATTCTATCGTCAGAGAGGGTAATCTTATAAGTTTCCTCCATAAAACCAGTTCCTTTCTAAATATAAAATTTTTCATGACATTCAGGACACTCAAGAACAGATCTTTTTTGTTCCGTAGAAAATAACGGAATCCAATATAATGTAAAATATTTTTTCGGTATTACCTCAAAGAAAACTCCCTCTCTCAGGCATGCAGGACAGGTTTTATTTACCATCATACCTCCCTGTTTTCTTTCATATTTCCACTTACTGCCCCAGATAATGAAAAACATATAATTTCAACTTCTTTCCAGATATTGCAGGAGACAGAACTTTTCTGTATTCTGTCTCCCCTGCTCTCTTATCTGTGTATATTATAACAAAAAGCTTTATTTATGTATATGGGAAGAAGCATATAAAAATCATCGTGATACCCTGCTTCCCGATGCAGTATTAATACAGGTCATTACAGACATTTTTCCTTAAACTGTGTTTACAGGACTCTTCCCGCCGTTCTTTCGCCGGCTGCACTGCAGACAGGTTGTCGATGAAACTGAATTAAAGGGAAAGACTTCCGGCTGAAATGTAAAAGTAAAAAACTTTACTAAAGATGTGGAAATTGATATAATCAAGAAAGTAGTATTCATAATTACTATTCTGAAATAAAAATACATAGAAATACGTTGATATATGCCAAAAAAGAAAGACTCTATAGGAACTCAGATAGATAAAACATTCAATACTCTTTATAATAAAGGAGCCTGTCTTATGAACCAACGAAAATATAAGGAGGCTATTTATTATATAGATAGGGCCATGGGAATAGAACCCAACCATAATTTGGCAAAGAAAGCCAAAGAGACAATTTTAGAAGCTATAAGAAAAGGCCAGATTAAAATGTAAAAAACAAAGATATTAAATAAGTACAGGAAGTCATTGGAATTGTTACATTCTGGATGGAGGGGTAATGGAAGAGTATTTTTATGAATGAAGATAAAACTGAAAACAAAACTATAGATACACCTGCAAATAAAAATTTTCTTACACTAATTGCTTTTTTTGTTGCTGGAACATTGTCTTTTCTGATTTTTTTTATTTTTATTGCTCCTGTTGTTTTTAATAATCCATTTACTATAGATAATATAAAAATAGAAAAGATAGAAGAATATGCTACTCGCGTGAGGCCAGATGGGAAAACATATACCTACACACCAGCTTTACGCTTTCACTTTGAGAACGGAAAAGTTTGTGACGTTCCAATCTGGTCTACTCTATTTACATTTTTAATGGCGTCGTTTTGTTATTTTCTCACCTTTCTAAGTTATAAGGATTACAGGGAAACAAGTAAGTTGCAAAAACAAAAAGTACCTGTTAAAGACAATTTTACAGGGTAATTCCTTCTGGATGGAGGATTATAGGCAAGGCTATATATTGGATGCCAGACCCCAGGAAGTTTGTATGAAACATATAGTAACCTTCTGGATGGAGGGGTGTAGGAAGAATGTTTGATGGATACAAGTAAATATACAATTGAAATTTTTTACAGTGAAGAAGATAATGCATATATTGCAATAGCTCCAGACTTTCCCGGCTGTTCTGCATTTGGAGAAACCAGAGAAAAAGCTCTACAGGAAGTTAATACAGCTATAGAATTATGGTTGCAGGTAGCAATAGAAGACGGAGAAGAATTGCCTCCTGTAAAACTCAGAACTAAAGTGGCATAGAAAACATGAGTATTGTGGGAAAGGCGATCTACTGGATGCCGGATCCGAGGAAATTTGCGTGAAAGACATAGTAACCTTCTGGATGCAAGATTTCCGGGATAAGATTGAATAGATTAAAAAGCGGTGAAAGAATATCTGCCGTCTTTTTTAAAGACTTTTTAAAGGATTATTGTCTGGATGACTGAGATATAGTAAAATGAAGAAATATTTTATATTATCTATAAGGATATTAATTGCTGTAATAGCAATACCGTTAATTATATCAATTCTACTTTCCCCATTTTTTTTCCTTGGACGATTTATACTTGGAAATACAGTAGAAGCTTTATATTATACTCTATATCAAATGCTTTCTATTGTAGCTGTATTTATTATTGCATGTATTTATGATTACTGGAAGAATAAGGGTAATGATGGGGCTGTTTCTCACAGTGTTATAGATGTGCCTGTTTTAATTGCTATAGCCGTATTTTTATTTAATGTGATTTATATTAATTTTTACATGAAATAATATGGGTACTCTTCTGGATGCCAGACCCCAGGAAGTTTGAGTGAAAGACATAGTGACCTTCTGTATGGAGGGGTGTAGGAAGGGGAAAAACAAGCACACAGTAATCCTATGAATAGCCTAAAGGGGAGTTTACACAAAAAATGTATGGAAACACCATATTCTCCTATGGCTTCTTTTACTTCTTCATATAATTCAACGGGCAAGTGTAACAGTAATTCTTTCAACTCTTCACCTTTCATATTTTCACCTCCAGAACTTCCACCAAGGTCTTTCAAGTTCCTCCGTTTTTTTCTTCCATGCTTCAACTATTTCAATCTTCTCTTTTTCTGCTGAAGCACTCATTAATTTAAGTTTCTCTCATGTTCTTGCCGTAACTGCTCCATCTCCTGCCTATGAAGTTCATTCAGCTCTTTCAGGGCCATTTCATTCTGGATAGTATCTCCTGTGGATAAAAAGTCTTTTTTCTCCTGTTTCTATTTTTGCATCTTCTATACATAGGATTTATCTGGTATGGTTTTCATTCCACCCTCCCCACCGCGTCTCTCAATCTCCCGGCACTAATCGGCTTATCAATCCATTCCGTAATACGGATATTCTGGGGGAGTGCGACACGAAGTCGTCTAAATGATTGCTATGCTTAATTAACACTTATGACATAGCCTGTTATACCACTAACAGTAGCCTACACAGGAGTATAAAATGAGTAATCAAATTATACGAAGCTCTGTGGACAATGCAATTTTACCTGCCAGCATCAAGGCGGATAAAGTGCTAGGCTGGATGATATGAGCAACATATGTGAACTGTTGATAAACGTCGTCAAATACAAGAAGCCAAAGATGCTGACAGGCTTTAGCCAAAAGGCAAACGGTAAGTTGTTTCTATTCCCCCTGGAAACACGTGGTTGTTAGTCCGCCGGCGAATAGACAGGCTCTAAGTCATTCTTTGTCATTTATATGGAACGTGGTAAGCCCATATTTTCCCTTAAAAGGAAGGTCGACCGCAAGGAAAACTGAAGAGAATGTGGGTATGGGAAGTCAGATGTAACGTCAAGAATTAATCTGACCAGTAAAATGATAAATAAAGTGTCTAAAAA